>JAPYSD010000616.1 GCA_029936705.1 Croceicoccus sp.
ACGCGGGCGAGGCCGGTCAGGTTCTCGGTCAGCACCGGGTTGCGCTTGTGCGGCATGGCCGACGAACCCTTCTGCCCGGGCGAGAAATACTCCTCGGCCTCCAGAACCTCGGTCCGTTGCAGATGGCGCACCTCGACCGACAGGCGTTCGATCGAGGAAGCGATCACGCCCAGCACCGCAAAGAACATCGCATGGCGGTCGCGCGGGATCACCTGCGTCGATACCGGCTCGACCGCGAGGCCCATCTTCTCGGCGACATAGGCTTCGACGCTGGGGTCGATATTGGCGAAAGTGCCGACCGCGCCCGAAATCGCGCAGGTGGCGATTTCCTTGCGCGCGAACTCAAGGCGCTCCTTGCAGCGCGAAAACTCGGCATAGGCTTCCGCCATCTTGAGGCCGAATGTCACAGGCTCTGCATGGATGCCGTGGCTGCGGCCGATGGTCGGCGTATATTTGTGCTCTTCGGCGCGGGTCTTGATCGCGGCGAGGAGCTTGTCGAGGTCTTCCAAAAGGATCGCGGCGGCGCGGTCCAGTTGCACGGCCAGCGTGGTGTCGAGGACGTCGGAGCTGGTCATGCCCTGGTGCATGAAGCGGGCTTCATCGCCCACGTTTTCGGCAACCCACGTCAAAAATGCGATCACGTCGTGCTTCGTCACCGCCTCGATCGCGTCGATCGCGTCGACGTCGATCTTCGGGTTCGTCGCCCACCAGTCCCACAGCGCCTTGGCGGCGGACGGCGGCACGACGCCCAGTTCGCCCAGCTTCTCGGTCGCATGCGCTTCCAGTTCGAACCAGATGGCGTATTTAGCCTCCGGCTCCCAGATGGCGGTCATGGCGGGGCGGGCGTAACGTGGGACCATGGGTCAAGGCTCCGGTCTGCGATTGCGGCGGGTGATTTGACCCGCGCGGCTAGGCCGGGGCGGCACCGATGGCAAGAGGCAGGAGGCCAGCCAGCACACGCAAGCCACAAAAAAGGCGCGGCCGGTGGTCCCGGCCGCGCCCCTGTCATGCCAAGCGGAAAGTCTTACGCAGCCTTTTCCTCACTCTCGCCGTCCTTGTCGGAGCCGTCGATCACGCTCAGCTTCTTGGCGCCGTTGATCGCGATCTTCTTGGGCTTCATCGCCTCGGGAACCTCGCGCTCAAGGTCGATGACGAGCAGGCCATCGGCAAGCTGAGCGTTCCTGACCAGCACGAAATCGGCCAGTTCGAAGCGGCGCTCGAACCCGCGCTGGGCGATGCCGACATGCAGATACTCGCGCTCCTCGGTTTCCTCGGCCTTGCGGCCCTGCACGGTCAGCATGTTCTGCTGGGCCGTGATGTCGATATCCTCGGGCTTGAAACCGGCGACCGCCAGCGTGATGCGATAGGTGTCATCACCGCTACGCTCGATATTGAAGGGCGGGTAATTGTCGCCCTGGCTCGCCCGAGCGTTGTTCTCCAGCAGGTCGAACAGCCGGTCGAAGCCAACGGTGGTACGGCGATAGGGGGTAAAATCGAAACGGTTCATCTTGCAAATCCTCCATAAGAAGCAATCTAGCGGCAGGTTGCTTGGCAGACCCCGGAACCGGGCATCTGCACGTCCTGCCAGACGAAGCGGGCATCCATCCGAAACCGGCATGGCTGTCCGCCGTTTATAGTTGGGAATCCGCCGGCACTATTCAAGAGATGCCGGCGACCTTGTAACCGGCAAAATCGCCCCACTCACGAAGGAAATTTCATGACCGACCAGACCGCAACGCCCAAGGTCGAGATCTACACCCAGTTCGGCTGCCCGTACTGCCATCGCGCGGTTGCGCTGCTGAAGGACAAGGATGTCGATTTCACCGAATATGATGTGACCATGGACCGCGCCAAGCGGCAGGAAATGGGCGAGCGGGCACCGGGAGCGCGCACCGTTCCGCAGATCTTCATCGACGACAAGGCCATCGGCGGCAGCGACGACCTCGCCGCTCTGGAGCGTGAGGGCAAGCTCGACCAGATGCTGGGCCGCTGACCGAAATGACGCGGATCGCACTCTAC
>JAPYSD010000066.1 GCA_029936705.1 Croceicoccus sp.
GTTCAGCACCGCCTTGACCGTCCAGCCCTGCTCCTCCGCATAGTCGGCCAGCAGATTGCCGCCATACAGCCCCTGCTCCTCGCCCGAGAGGACGGCATAGATGATGGTGCCGGGAAACTTGAAGCGGGATAGATTGCGCGCCGCCTCGATCACCAGCACCGTTCCCGAACCGTCGTCGTTTGCGCCGGGGGCGTCGGTGGTCGCGTCAGTCGGGTCGGACGCCATGGAATCGATATGGGCGGAAACGATCACCACCTCGTCCGGGCGTTCGGTGCCGCGCTGGATCGCCAGCACGTTCACCAGCCTGGTCGGCTCTGCGACGCGGCGCCCCTGGATCGTGCGTTCGGGCAGCGCGATCGTCAGACAGCCGCCGCATTCCTGCGAAATCTGGCGGAACTGCGCCTCTGCCCAGCGGCGTGCCGCGCCGATGCCGCGCGTCGGGTGATCCTGCACCGACAGCGTGTTGCGCGTGCCAAAGCCGACCAGCGTGTCGATATCGGCGCGAAGCCGGTCTTCCGACACGTCGATATCGGCCTCGCTCTGCGCGAAGGCGTTGGTGGAAACGATGGGGGTGCTGGCCAGCGCAAGCAGCGCGGCAAGGGTCAGACGGGTCTTCATGACCCGCACTGTGCTTCGCCCCCCTGCCGTTGGCAAGGCCCGCGCCTAGTAAGCGCGGGCGATATAGATATATTCCACCGCTTCCTCGCCCGTGAAGATGCACGTCGATTCGGGTTTGCCGCCATCGCTGGGGATGTTGCGCAGGGTCAGCTTCAGCGACTTGAGCTGCTCGACGACCTTGTCCAGCGCCGCGCCGCTGGGCCGCGACCATGCCGCGCGAACCCAGCCGGGCTTGTCCGCCCCTTCGCCGAAATATTCGGCGACGCCGTCCATGTCGGCAATATCGGTGCGGATCGCGTCGTCGCGGCGGGCCTGCGCCTCGGTAAACAGGTTGTCCTGGATTTCCTCGAGCAGGCTGGCGGCGTTGAACAGGAAATCGTCGCGCGATTCGCCGTTGATGTCGGCCTTCCCGTCCTCGCGCCACAGCCGGTCGCGGCGCAGCACGGAAACCTGTTCGCTCGCCATGTCGCGGGGGCCGACCTCGATAATGATGGGCGCACCCTTGCGCACCCAGTCCCAGCGCTTTTGCGCGGCCTTTCCGGGCCGCTGGTCCAGCAGCACGCGCACCGGTTCGCGAAACGCGTCCTGCGCGGTCAGCGTCTTACGGATCTCTTCGCAATAGGCGAGGATGTCGCTGTCGCCGTCCTTGCCGCGCAGCATGGGCAGCACGATGACCTGGTGCGGCGCGATGCGGGGCGGCACGCGCAGCCCGTCATCGTCGCCGTGGGTCATGATGACGCCGCCGATCAGCCGCGTCGAAACGCCCCAGCTGGTCGTGTGGCACAGCTGCTCTACGCCCTGGTCGTCCTGGTACTTGATGTCGGCCGCCTGCGAGAAGGTGGTGCCGAGATAGTGCGAGGTACCGGCCTGCAGCGCCTTGCCGTCCTGCATCATCGCCTCGATCGAATAGGTCGCGTCGGCGCCGGGAAAACGCTCGTTCTCGGGCTTTTCGCCGGCGACCACGGGGATTGCCAGCACGTCCTCGGCAAAGCTGCGATACACTTCCAGCATCAACAGCGTCTCCTCCATCGCGTCCTCGCCGGTCGCGTGGGCGGTGTGACCTTCCTGCCAGAGGAATTCGCTGGTGCGCAGGAACATGCGGGTGCGCATTTCCCAGCGCACGACATTGGCCCACTGGTTCAGCTTGAGCGGCAGGTCGCGCCAGCTCTGGATCCAGCGGCCCATCGCCTGCCCGATGACGGTTTCGGACGTGGGGCGCACGACCAGCGGCTCTTCCAGCTTCGCCTCGGGGTCGACCACCAGCGAGCCGTTCTCGGCCTTAAGCCGGTGATGCGTGACGACCGCCATTTCCTTGGCGAAGCCTTCGACGTGTTCGGCTTCCTTGGCGAAATAGGACAAGGGGATGAACAGCGGGAAGTAGCAGTTGTCGTGCCCGGTTTCCTTGATTCGGTCGTCCAGCAGGCGCTGGATCCGCTCCCAGATGCCCCAGCCCCACGGCTTGATCACCATGCAGCCGCGCACGCCCGATTCCTCGGCCAGGTCGGCTTGGCTGACGACGGCCTGGTACCAGGCGGCAAAGTCGTCCTGGCGCGTGATGTCCAGCGCGTGGCGAATGCTGGCTTGCTGAGACTGGTTCTGTGTGGTCGAGGGCGCGTTCACTAAGCGGCAAACCTTGGGAAAAGGGGCCCTGCGCCATGGGCGAAACATCGGCGCATCGGACCGGCACAGGAAAAAGGGGCCCGAAACGAGCCCCCTTATTGCCGCGAGAACGCATTGCCAAGGGGCAGCGCGCTTCCGGCCCTAATGTAATTCCTTGCACGCCGCCGAAAGGCGGCCGCGGCGAACAGCCGATCAGTTGCTGAGCTTGTCGATCTGCTCTTTCATGGCGGCCATCTGCTTGCGCAATTCGTCAAGCTCGTCGCTGCCTTGCGGAGTGGCGGCCGCATCGTCGGCAACCGCTTCGCCTTCCTCGGCCTGCTTGTTCATGCCGGGCATGAAGGCGTCGGTCGCGGCCTTGAACATCGCCATGTTCTGCTGCGCCAGCTTGGCCAGCGGATTGCTGCCCATCGATTCCTCGAATGCCTTGCGCATCTTGAGCTGGTTGTCGCGGAACTGCGCCATCGACATCTCGAGGTAATGCGGGACCATCGCCTGCATCGAATTGCCATACATGCTGATCAGGTCGCGCAGGAAAGTGACCGGCAGCATCTGCGATCCGGCCGCTTCCTCGTCCATGATGATCTGGGTGAGGATCTGGTGCGTGATATCGGCGCCGCTCTTGGCGTCGATGACCTGGAATTCGATACCCTCGCGCGTCATTTCCGCAAGATGATCGAGCGTGATGTAGCTTGACGAATCGGTGTTGTAGAGCCGCCGGTTCGCATATTTCTTGATGATGATCAGACCATCGTTCTTGTCTTTGTCCGCCACATATCCCCCGATGCCGAATTGCGCCGCAACGCGCATGTGCGAAGGCAACCCGAACATTTCAGGCCCGGAAATCGGGCCGTGCTGCACCTGTTTGCTGCAAATGCTAATAGCACGTTGACAGCCAGCCTCGCAAGCTATCCGCGACGCAGCCGCGCTCCGGCCAGTGTCAGCAGCTCATATTGTGACAATCCCGATACTTCCGCGGCGCGCGGCAGGTCGTAAGCGGCACGCAGCCAGTCCCCCTCGCGCAAATGCGGCGCTGCGGTGATGTCGATGGCGGTCAGATCCATCGACACCCGCCCGATGACGGGCAGGACCGCGCCATCCTGCGCGGTAAAGGTGCCCACGTTCGACCACGACCGCAGGAAGCCGTCGGCATAGCCCAGCGACACGATGGCCACCTGCATGTCGGCAGGCGCTGTGAAGCTCGCTCCGTAACCGATCGTCTCGCCCGCAGGCAGCCTGCGGATCTGCACGATCGCCGCTTCGGGGGCGACGACTTGCTGCACCTCGCCCGCCAGCTCGCCGCGCGGCACGCCGCCATAGAGCGCAAGGCCGGGGCGGGTGAGATCGAAGTGATAGCCGTTGCCCAGCGCGATGCCCGCGCTATTGGCCAGGCTGGCGGCGTGGTGCGGCACTTGCTGCGCGACATTGGCGAACGCAGCCTGCTGGCGGGCGTTGAGGTCTGAATCCTCGTCGGCGCAGGCGAGGTGCGACATCAGCACCTGCACGTCCAGCGCCGCGACGGCGGAATTGCCGATCTCCTCGACCCTGAGGCCCAGCCGGTTCATGCCGGTATCGACCATCAGGTCGCAGGCCCCGCCGCCCGCCTCGGTCCAGCGGCGTGCCTGGTCGAGGCTGTTGATCACGGGCCGAACGCCAAGCTGCTTGGCAAATTGGACGTCCGCATCGTTCATCGGGCCTAGCAGCACGGAGATCGAACTGGCCGGAGCGTGTTCCATGACCTCGGCGGCCTCGGACCAGTGGGCCACGAAGAAATCGCGGCACCCTGCCCCGAGCAGCACTGGCATTGCGCGGTCCACGCCGACGCCATAGGCATCCGCCTTGACTGCTGCGCCGGCGCGGGCACCGCCCGACAGGCGGTCCATCGTTCGCCAGTTCGCAGCCAGCGCCTCGCCATCGAAGGCCAGCCGCAAGGGAGAGGGGATAGAAAGGCGCGGGTCGCCGGGATCAGCCGTCATTCGCCGCCGTTCGCATATCGCCGCTTGCCGCGCCAGTGCCCGCGGGATCGAATCCGCTTTCGTGGAAATCGCGCGGCGGCCCGCCCTTCAGCCCGATCAGCGCGAAGATCAGCCCAAGCAGCATGAACACCCAAGTGTACCACAGCCCGGCATAGGCGTCGCCCGTGCGCGCGATGATATAGCTGGCGATCAGCGGCAGGAACCCGCCGAAATAGCCTGCCCCGATGTGATAGGGAATCGACATCGAGCTATAGCGGATGCGCGGCGGAAACATCTCGGCCAGCAGGGCCGCGACGGGGCCATAGGTCAGCGCCGACATGATCGACAGCAGCAGCAGCGCCCCCAGTATGCCCAGGACCTGCCCCCACCCGGGAACCTGCGTCGAAAAGTCGTAGCCCCCTGCCGTGAGCCGCTCTTGCAGCGCTACTCGCCGGGCCTGGATATCGCCCGCGGGATAGGCGGGCAGTGCCCATCGTTCGCCTCCGACCGACACGGACAGGCCGGGCGCATCCGACAGGCTGTAGGGCACGCCGCTGACGGTCAGATCCTCGATCAATCGCCCGCAATCGGTGGCCTGCGCATCGGCGAACGGATCATAGCTGCAATCAGGCCCGGCAACCGCGACCGGCACCGTTTCTGCCGAGCGGGCCAACCCTGGATTGGCCATCTGCCCCATGAACCAGAACACTGGAAACAACAGCGCGAGCGACAGGATCTGCCCGATCACGATCGGCTTCTTGCGCCCCACGCGGTCCGACCAGCGGCCCACGACGACATACAGCGGCATCGCCATCAGCCCGCCGACGAACAGCAGCAGTTCAGTCATAAGGGGATCGACCCGCATCGGGCCTTTCAGGAACGAGAGGCTGGAGAAGAAGGCGGTGTACCAGATCGTGGTCAGCGATCCGGTGACCCCGAACAGCGCGACGACGATGCGCCACTTGTTGCCAGGATAGGTGAAGCTTTCGACGAACGGGTTCTTGGCGGTTTCGCCCGCTTCCTTCATCGCCTTGAACACCGGGCTTTCGGACAGTTTCAGCCGCATCCACAGCGATACCGCCAGCAGCACGAGCGACAGCAAGAACGGCAGGCGCCAGCCCCATGCCGCGAATTCGTCGGCTGGGATCAGGAAGCGGCAGCCAAGCACCACCGCGATCGACAGCACGAACCCGCCGACGACGCTGGCCTGGATGAACGAGGTGTAGAAACCGCGCTTTTCGGGCGGGGCATGTTCGGCGACATAGATCGCCGCGCCGCCATATTCACCGCCCAGCGCCAAGCCCTGGATGATGCGGAACAGGATGACGATGATGGGGGCAGCGATGCCGATCGTCGCAGCGGACGGGATCAGGCCCACGCCCGCCGTCGCGATGCCCATCAGCGTGACGGTGACAAGGAACGTGTACTTGCGCCCCAGCCGGTCGCCCAGGAAACCGAACAGGATCGCGCCCAGCGGACGGAACCCGAAGCCCACCGCGAAACCCGCCCAGACCAGGAGAAGCTGCAGCGTTTCATTGTCCGAGGGAAAGAACGCGGCGCCGATCAGCCCGGCCAGCGTGCCGTAGATGAAGAAATCGTACCATTCGAAGATCGTGCCCACCGACGAGGCGGCGATCACCAGCCGCACGTCGGATCCGCTCAATTCCTTGTCGAACGCGGGCGCTGCATTGCCCGGCCGGCCCGATTGCGCCATTCCCGCCTCCCCTCTTCCCTGCGCCATCCCTAGCGCGCGGACAGGACGCTTGCCAAGACGGAGCATGACACGCGGCGGTAGAGAACTAGGTGTTTTCGGGTGCCGCCAGTGCCCTGAGCGCAGCTTGCCATGCCAGCTGGATCGCGCCGTGCCGCGCGGGATAGGCGCTTGCAGGCTCGATCAGCGCCAGGCCGGGCCAGTCGGGCATGTCGCCCTCGCCCCTTAGCCAGCTGCGGATCGCATCGGCGGAATCGGCAATCTGCGCGCCACTGCGTCCTGCCGCGCCCTGCGCGAAGATTGCGGCCGAGGCCTGCCCGATCGCACAGGCCTGCGCCGACATCCCGACCCGTGTAACCGCCCCAGCCTCGTCCACGGCAAGGCCGATCGCCAGCGTGCTTCCGCAGCTTGCCGAGCGCGCTTCGCCGCGCAGGGCGAGGTCGTCCGCCATCGGGTAGCGTGCCAGCGACACGGCAGCGGACAGGACGTCCGGAGTATAGAGGCGGGCAGCATTCATCGATGGCAACCTACAGCGGCGGGACCGTCAGATCGAATCGGACGATTCCCTCAGTTCCTCGCGCCGCTCCGAGATCGTCTCGACCAGCGCCTTGCTGGCCGAGTTCACTGCGGGATAGCTGCGCGCCAGCTTGATCCAGTCGGGCCTTCCCTCGGCGCCCCAGGCCATGTCGTACCCCAGCGCCAGGATCGAGAAGCAGAGCACGACCAGGATCGCCCCCTTCACCACGCCGAAGCCCATGCCCAGGAGCCGGTCGATCGGCCCCAGCACGGAATTGAGCGACCTGCCGCCAGCCCAGCGTGCGATCAGCTTCATCACCGCATAGGGCACCAGCAGCAGCAGGACGAAGGCCAGCAGCCCGGCATTGGTCTGGTTGTCTTGGAAGAAATCGGTCAGCGCAGCCGTCAGCGGCGCGTGGAGGAAATAGATCGCGGCAATCGCGGCGATCCAGGCGCCCAGCGCCAGCACCTCGTGCACGAAACCGCGCAGCAGGCCGCCGACCGCCGCAAGCCCCACGATCACGAACACGGCCAGATCGAAACCGGTGAAATCCATTCCGGATATTTCCATGAAGTCAGTCTGCGCCCACTACCCTGTCGACGACCCCGATCAGAAGGTCGAGAGCGTCATACCGGCCCGTCCCTTGTTCGGAGCTTAACGAGGCGGACTTTAGAGAGGGTCCGAAAGCCTTGTCAAAGCCGAGCTTCGACGATTCCCTCAGGCGCAGGGGCGCGTGCGCGACCGACCGGATCTCGCCCGAGAGCGATACCTCGCCAAACCACACCGATTGCTTCGGCAGCGGCTTGTCTGCCAATGCCGACACCAGCGCCGCCGCGACCGCAAGATCGGCGGCCGGATCGGACAGGCGATATCCCCCCGCCACGTTCAGATAGACTTCGGCCGACGAGAAATTCAGCCCGCAGCGCGATTCCAGCACCGCGAGCAGCATCGCGAGCCGCCCCGAATCCCACCCGACGACGGCCCGCCGCGGAGTCGCGCCCGACTGCAGCCGTACGATCAGCGCCTGAATCTCGACCAGCACGGGCCTGGTGCCTTCCAGCGCGGGGAACACGGCGCTCCCGGCCACTGGCTCGTCGCGAGTGGACAGGAACAGGGTGGAGGGATTGGACACCTCGGTCAGCCCCACGCCCTCCATAGCGAACACGCCGATCTCGTCCACCGCGCCAAAGCGGTTCTTCAAGGCGCGCAGCACGCGGTACTGGTGCGAACGCTCACCCTCGAAGCTCATCACCACGTCGACCATGTGTTCCAGCACGCGCGGACCGGCGATCGTGCCGTCCTTGGTGACGTGGCCGACCATCACCAGCACGCAGCCCGATTCCTTGGCATAGCGGATCAGTTCCAGCGCGCAGCCGCGCACCTGACTGACGGTGCCGGGCGCACCCTCGATCTGGTCGGAATGCATCGTCTGGATCGAATCGATGATCAGCAGCGAAGGCGTCTCCATCCCGCCCAGCGTGGTCAGGATGTCGCGCACCGAGGTCGCGCTGGCAAGCTGGATCGGAGCATCGGCGAGCCCCAGGCGGCCCGCGCGCAGGCGCACCTGCCCCGCCGCTTCCTCGCCGCTGATATAGACCGCGCTCTTGCCCGAACGCGCCACGCTGGCGCTGGCCTGCAACAGCAGGGTGGACTTGCCGATGCCGGGGTCGCCGCCCATCAGGATCGCGCTGCCCGGGACCATGCCGCCGCCCAGCGCGCGGTCGAATTCCGCCATGCCGGTCGGTTGCCTGACGGGCAGCGGAGTCTCTGCGTCCAGCGGAGTAAAGGCGATCGGCCTGCCGCCGCCCGACAAATCGTGCTTCGCGGCGAAGACCGTGGCGGGCGCTTCCTCCACCAGCGTGTTCCATTCGGCGCAATCGCCGCACTGGCCCTGCCAGCGGGGCGCGACGCTGCCACAGGCCTGGCATACGAATCTGCGTTTGGGTTTCGCCATAACTTCGCTTATCGGGAACGGATGGGGAACGCAATCGGCGAAAACTGCGCATTCCCCGTTCAATTCGCTTGGCTTTCGCACGGGTCTGCTGCCACAGTCGGGCCATGCGGGAGAAGGAATTGAGGATCGCGCTGGTCTGCTATGGCGGTGTTAGCCTGGCGGTCTACATGCACGGCGTTACCAAGGAAATCTGGCATTTCGCGCGCGCCAGCCACGATGCGCGCAGCGACGAGCCTTCGGTCAACCCGGTGCAGCGCGCCTATCGCAAGCTGCTGGACGCCATTGCCGAGCAAGGCGAAACACGGCTGCGGGTCATCCCCGACATCCTGACCGGCGCCAGCGCGGGCGGCATGAATGCGGTCTTCCTGGCCGAGGGGTTGTTGACCGGCCGGTCGCTCGATCCGCTAACGCGGCTGTGGCTGGACCGGGCGGACAGCGACGTGCTGATCGCGCCCGAGGCGAAGCCGGGCAACCGGTTTTCCAAGCTCTGGGCGCAGCCGCTGGTCGAATATGCGTTGCGGCGCCCGGGCAATGCCGTGTCGCGCACCGTCGCGCCCGAAACGCGCGAGGAAGTGCGAGGCAGGCTGTCGCGGCTGATCCGCTCGCGCTGGTTCGCGCCGCCATTCTCGGGCATCGGGCTGGCGCGGCTGATCGACGATGCGCTGGCCGCGATGGCAGAGCAGACCGATGGGCCCGCACTGATACCGCCCGGCCATCCGATCGACCTGTTCGTGACGGCGACCGATTTTCGCGGCAGCCGGGTCCCGCTGCGGTTGCATTCTCCCGCACTTGCGAGCGAGACCGAACATCGCCTGCCGATTTCCTTTCGCGCGCATGGCGGGGACGACAGCATGGCGCCGCGCGCCGACCTGGTCTTCGCCGCACGCGCGACCAGCAGTTTTCCGGGCGCCTTCCCGCCACTGACGATTGCCGAGATCGAACAGCTTGCTGCCGAGCGGGAGATGGGATGGCCAAGCCGCGACGCGTTCCTAGCACGGATCATGCCGCATCACGCCCATGCCGACGATCTTGACCAGGTCGCGCTGATCGACGGGGCCGTGCTGGTGGGCGCGCCCTTTGCCGAGGCGATTGCCGCGCTCGACGGGCGGCCCGCCACGCGCGAAGTCGATCGCCGCTTCATCTACATCGACCCGCATCCCGAATTGCGACTGAACGGCGGACCGCACAAGGAAGAGCCCAAGGAAATCGGATTTTTCTCGTCCATATTCGGCGCATTATCGGCGATTCCGCGCGAACAGCCGATCCGCGACGATCTGGAACGCATCGACGCGCACAGCCGGGAAGCCGCGCGGATGCGCGCAATCGTCGACGGGCTGCGCCCCGAGGTCGAGGCGACGGTCGACCGCCTTCTGGGCCGCACCCTGTTCCTCGACCGGCCGACACCGGAACGCCTCGCCAAGTGGCGGCGGCGCGCGCAGCAGGCCGCCGCCGAGCAGGCGGGTTTCGCTTTCCATTCCTATGCGCGCAGCAAGTTTGCCGGGATCGTCGAACATCTCGCCGGCCTGATCCACCGCGCCATTTCGGGTGAGCGCCCCGCGCGCGACAGCGTGATCGCGGTGCTGTCCGCCCATTTCCGGCACGCGGGGCTCGACAGTCTTTCGGGCGGCAAGCTGGGGGCGAGCGAAGAGGCGATCCTTTTCTTTCGCACGCATGACCTGGGGTTCAGGATCCGGCGGCTGCGCCTGCTGGCGCGTAGGCTTTCGCCCAACGACGTCGGACGCTCGCTGCCCGCTGCCAAGCGGGAACAGGCGCGCAAGGCGGTCTATGACGCGCTTTCGATCTATACTAGCCTGGACGGGGTTGGCGCGCTGGGCGAGGATTTCGGCGAGCTGGCGGCAAACGTGCTGGCCGAACCCGAAGCGGCCATCGAACGGATTGCGCAGGTTCGCGATCTTGCAGAGACCGATACGCGTGTCGATGCTCTGCTGGTTGAGGGGCTGGGCCAGCTACCGCGCGAGCAGCGGCGCACCATGCTGCTCGCCTATCTGGGCTTTCCCTTCTACGACATTGCGACCCTACCGCTGCTGGGCGTGCGCGGTTTCGACGAGTTCGAGCCGATCAAGATCGACCGCATCGCGCCCGAGGACGCATCGGCCATCCGCCCGGGCGGGGCATCGACATGCCTGCGCGGGATCGAGTTCTACAATTTCGGCGCGTTCTTCAGCCGCGCCTACCGCGAGAACGACTATCTGTGGGGCCGCCTGCACGGCGCGGACCGGATGATCGCAATCGTCGCCTCGACCCTGGGGGCCGAGCATAATTTGTCAGAGCAAACGCTGTCCGCCATCCGTTTCGAAGCATTCCTCGCGATCCTCGACGAGGAGCAGAAGGCTGGGCTGTGCCGGGCCTCCCTGATCGAAGCGCTGCGCAAGGAGGTCGTGGCGAAACAGGCCGAGGCCTAGCGCTTGGTGAAGTTCGACTTGATCCGTTCGAAGAAGCCCATCGCGTCGGGGCACTGCGCCTTGGTCTCGCTCTGCTGGAATTCGCGGAGCAGTTCCTTCTGCTTCGACGAGAGCTTGCGCGGGGTCTCGACCTGGATGTCTACCACCAGGTCGCCGCGGCCCCGGCCCTGCAGCACGGGCATGCCCTCACCC
>JAPYSD010000617.1 GCA_029936705.1 Croceicoccus sp.
GCGGATCATCGCGTTGCAGCCATGGGGTGTGATCATCCCGCTGCTGCTGCTGGTGTGCTTCGGCGCGTCGGTGCTCTATTCCGCCGCGGGCGGCAGCCTGATGCCGTGGGCGCTGCTGCACGTGGTGCGCTTCATCGTGTTCCTGATCATGGCCATGGTGATCGCCAGCTTCTCCCGCAATTTCATCCGGATGATGGCGCTGCCTGTCTATGTACTGCTGGTGCTGATGCTGATGGCGGTGGAAGCAATCGGCTTCGTCGGCGGCGGCAGCCAGCGCTGGCTCGACCTAGGCTTCATGACGCTGCAACCCTCGGAGCTGATGAAGCCCGCGGTGGTCATCATCCTCGCCCGCTTCTACGACATGCTGCCGCCCGCGGCGACGCGGCAGTTCTCCTCGCTGATCGTGCCGGGCATACTGGTCGGGCTGCCCGTCGGCCTCGTGCTGCTGCAACCCGACCTTGGCACCAGCCTTGCCATCGCATTCGGCGCAGGCGTCGTCATGTTCCTGGCGGGCTTGCCGATGGCCTGGTTCGTCACCGTCGGCGTTGCAGGACTGGCCGCCATTCCCGTCGCGTTCTTCACCCTGCTGCACGATTACCAGCAGCGCCGCGTCCTGACCTTCCTGGATCCTGAGAGTGATCCGCTGGGCGCGGGCTATCACATTACCCAGTCGAAGATCGCGATCGGATCGGGCGGGCTGTTCGGCAAGGGCTTCGGCAACGGATCGCAGAGCCACCTCAACTATTTGCCCGAGCCGCATACCGATTTTGTCTTCGCCACTATGGCCGAGGAATGGGGCATGATGGGCGGCGTGTTCGTGCTGTTCGTGTTCGGCCTGCTGCTCCGCTGGGGGCTCAAGGTCGCCACCGGCACGCCGGACCGGTTCGGGCGGCTGATGGCGGCGGGCCTTACGGCGACAATCTTCTTCTATGCCGCGATCAACCTGATGATGGTCATGGGGCTTGCCCCCGTGGTCGGAATTCCCCTGCCTTTCATGAGCCATGGCGGTTCTTCGATGCTGACGATCATGATCTGCGTCGGCCTGATCATGGCGGTGGAACGCTGGAACACGCGCGAGCCCGGCAGTTTCGCGTAAGCGCCCCGAGAAATTTTCGGAAAGGCGAAATTTCCCCTTCCATCCCGGCGCTCAGCCTTTATAGGGAGGCCTCCCACGGCGAATCGCACTTCGCGCTTCGCTCCGTGATCGTCGGAAATCTGACGATGTGGACGCATAGCTCAGTTGGTAGAGCAGCTGACTCTTAATCAGCGGGTCCTTGGTTCGAGCCCAAGTGCGTCCACCACCCCCCCCCTTATTTTAGCAGCGAATGACCGTCTTGATCGCCAGTGCCTGGCCGTTCCCGGTTGCGCATGAAAAAAGGGGGCGGATCGCTCCACCCCCTGATTTCGTCGTGCTGATGTCGGCCCCTACATGCCCGAGCCGGGACCGTAGGTGATCTCCACGCGGCGGTTCTGCGGCTCGCGCACGCCGTCGGCGGTTTCGACCCTCGGCCGGTTCTCGCCAAAACCATCGGTGTTGATCTCCGTCGCGGGAATGTTCCACGCTGCCAGATAGTCGCTGACCGCCTTGGCGCGGCGTTCGGACAGGCGGACGTTATAGCCTGCCGGACCGGACCGGTCGGTGTGCCCTGCCACCATGATCGGCACCGAATCGCAATCGGCATAGGACGCGATGGCGCTGTCCAGGATGCCGGCGGCCTCTCCGGTGATCGTGGCCGAATCGAAGTCGAAGAACACGATATAGGGGCCGGTATTGCAGACCACCTGCGGGGCCGGCGGAGGCGGCGGTGGCGGAGGGGGCGGTGGCGGAGGAGCCGGCGGCGGCGGAGGCGGCGCGGGCGACCAGAAGTTATAGGTGAGCGAGCCCATCAGCGAATGGGTCGGCACATCCGTTTCATAGCCGTCGCCGGCAAACGCCGGATCGCTCAGCTCGATATTGTCGTGCCGGAAATAGCGGTACTTCAGACCCGCATCCCAGTTGTCCGTCAG
>JAPYSD010000618.1 GCA_029936705.1 Croceicoccus sp.
GATGCCGGTGAGCTAGCAGTTTTCAAGGAGCGTCGCAATCACCGCCCAGTTGTCGCCGCCCTCGTCGGAGCCAGCAACCAGGGCGTTCCTGCGGCTCGGAGCAAGCGGACGGATGGCGCGCTCGACGGCGTTTTTGTCGAGGTCGATACGGCCGTCAGCCAGAAAGCGAGTCAGCCCATCCCAGCGCGGGGGCGTGTAGCGGCTCGCTTTGCCGAGATTGGTGCTGACCTGCCGACCGCGTGTTTCGAGGAACCTGTAGAGGTCGTTGATGACCGGGCGGCAGCACTGGTCGCGGACGTCACGAAGCTCATCAGCGGGGAGACCGCGGGTCTCGTTCTCGATGGCGTAGAGGGCGGCAATGCGGCGCACGACGTCGGCGGCCACAGGCGAGCTCTCGGCCAGCTCGTAGAACTTGCGGCGCACGTGCCCCCAGCAGAACGCAAGGCGGATCTGCTGATAACGCCGGGCCAGCGCAGCATAGGCACCATAGCCATCGATCTGCAGGATGCCTGCAAGGCCCTGAAGATGCGTGTCGGGGCGATCGGTCCTGCGATCGGCAGCGTAGACATAGGCCGCCATCGGCGGACCACTACCGCACCATGGCCGGTCATCGCAGGCATAGGCCCAGATCTAGCCGATCTTGGTCTTCTTCCGCCGCGGCTCGAGCACGGGCGCCGTGGTCTCGTTGGCAAACAGCCGCTCGGGGCGTCGCAATTGCTCTAGGATGTGGTCGCGAAAGGGGCGCAGATACCATGCTGCCCCGCCGACCTAGTCTGCAAGGGTGGAACGATCCATCTGAATGCCTTGGCGGGCATAGATCTGCGCCTGCTGGTAGAGCGGCAGGTGATCCGCATATTTGGATTCCACCACATAAGCGAGAAGGCGGGGCCTTTGCTTTTCTGAATCTGGGCACGTCTGTCTTGGGGATCAGAAGAACTCTCGTGAAAGTACCGTCTTCCATTTGGACATCGCCCGCTAAGCGCAACGCGGCCGCCATAATCAAGAAACGCAAGCAGGAGACCAAGCCCTGGATCACTCACCTCGACACCAAGTCAGCTTCATCGCGTCCTGAGCCAAGATCGTTAAATCTGGCGAGCACGCCTGAACGTCACGACCAAGGCCAAAGAAGCGGCAAACATGTCGCTTGAACTTAGGGAACCTCCGACCTGCACGCCTCGAGAATAGCCACAACATCGGTCAATTCTCAGTGGCGCTTTATCCGCTCCCCGGGATCATTCTCCGTGCAAATCAAGAAGCCCTGTTTTCAAAATCAAAGAAGCGCTTGCGCTATAACAGTGGTACGCCCGCAAACGTTAAGCTTAGAACTCAGCCAAACACGAAATGATATGCGCCCCAGGCCCCAAGCCAAGGTGCTGACGAGACTGTCAATACCAACAAAATGCGAGGTAAAAAAGCGAACTTCTCTTGATCAGTGGTCTCGTGCGCCATCGCCAGATCTCCCGGCGTTAGCCCAGGGACCGTTCTGCTTCTGCCCGAGTTATTCAGTTCGGGGATCTCGACGAACTGCTCACCTTCGCCATCCGAGCGAAAGCCATGAGTTGCCAGCATTTTTTCATCTCCTTCCACTCAGTGGATAAGATGAAAAGTTTAACGCTTCCGATTAGCTCACGGTTGCTTTGGGATTAACAGGTAGCGTTGAGATTGTCTTAACGCATGACGGTGCGGTGTTGGCCATGCGAGGAAATCTAGACTGCTAGCGTTACGACAAGGCAAAGCTACGGTTGCCTGAAGGGTCGAGCGAACGGGCCGGTTTGACCAGGCGCTTATCCGGCCCTCGAGATAACGTCAGGCAGGTTTCGCGCCCCCTACTGAGAGAAACGCCGTATAAGGATGATTGGGCTACATTTCGGAGTAACAGTGGTTCAGACTGTAGCGTAGCTAATGCAACCTCAAAATATACGGTAGCATATACAAAGCTTGCGGTTGCAGGTTACATATTCACTAAGGTCAAGATCACAATGACCGCTGCTAGTATTACG
>JAPYSD010000619.1 GCA_029936705.1 Croceicoccus sp.
ACCATCGCCGGTGGGATCGCAGCTGGCGGCAGCAGAACCGCTACGACTGGTACCGGTACCGGACCTCCAACCGGAACCTCTATCGGGCCGGCGCGTATTACGTTCCCTATCGCAACTGGAACTATCGCCGGCTCAGCATAGGCTTCACGCTGGGGTCGCTGTTCTACGGTTCGCGGTACTGGATCAACGATCCGTGGCGTTATCGTCTGCCGGAAGTGTACGGCCCCTATCGCTGGGTCCGCTATTACGACGATGTGCTGCTGGTCGACATGTACAGCGGCGAAGTCGTGGACGTTATCTACGATTTCTTCTGGTAGGGCCGCAAGGGTCGCAGACCTTCGCCGGTAAGGCGGAGCCTTACAGAAGCGAGGCCCTCGTCTGGCGGCGGGGGCCTTTGCTTGTGCGGGATGGCCGCGATGGCTTGAAAGCGGCCCCGCTGCATGCTTTACGGTCGCGCAACAGGCACGTGGCCCCGCGGCGGCACGGGGGCCCGCAGGATGACATCATGGCGAAAGTCGCAAAGACCGACGAGACGAACCGCAAGCAGCTGATGGCGATGAACAGCGCCACGCTCGCCCGCATCCGCGCGGACGACAGCGTGCAGGTGCTTTCGGACGACGGGCTCCAGCTGTTCGGCATTCCCGAGTTCTTCTCGGCCGAGGAATGCGAACGGCTGATGGAGATGATCGACATGGTCGCCCGCCCCTCGCCCGTGTTCCAGGTCGACTATGGCCGCCAGGCCCGCACCAGCTTCTCGGGCGATCTCAACCACAACGATCCCTTCGTGCGCAGCCTGCACCGCCGCATGGACGACTTGCTGGGCGTCGACGAACAGTTCGGCGAAACGCTGCAGGGCCAGCGCTACGAAGTGGGGCAGGAATTCAAGCCGCACCACGACTGGTTCGACACCAGCCAGGAATACTGGAAGGGCGACGTCGCCAGCGGCGGTCAGCGTGCTTGGACGCTGATGGTCTATCTGAACGAGGTGGAGGAAGGCGGTAACACCGACTTCCCCAAGGCCAACATTTCCGTTCCGCCCCAGCCCGGCACGCTGATCATGTGGAGCAACGTGCTGAAAGACGGCAAGCCCAACATGGACACGCTGCATGCTGGAACGCCGGTGGTGAAGGGCGTAAAATATGTCGTCACCCGCTGGTATCGGGGGCGGCGCTGGTACTGATGCCGCGCTAGTCCGGCGCGCTGTCTTCCAGCGCGTGCATGTCGTCGTCGGACAGGCCGAAATGGTGCCCGATCTCGTGCACCACCACGTGAAAAATCAGCGCGTCCAGCCTGCCGCCGCTTTCCACCCATTCGGCCAGCAAAGGCAGGCGGAACAGAGTGACCATTGGCGGCATGTCGCCGCTGTCCCAGATCGATTGCTGGTCCAGCGGACGGCCATGGTAAAGGCCGGTCAGCTCCCACGGGTTCTCGATCCCCAGTTCGCGCAGGACCTCGTCCTCCGCGAAATCGGCGACCTGCACCACCACGCCCTCGACATGGGGTTTGAACGCATCGGGCAGGCGCGCCATCGCGGTCATCGCCAGCGCTTCCAGGTCGGAGGCGCTGGGCGGCTCGCCGGTGATGCGCGCGCCGGTCACGCGCGCTCCAGCGCCTCGGCGATCAGGCGGCGGGTATTGGCGACGCCGTAGAGAGCGATGAAGCTGCCCATGCGCGGGCCCTGCGAGGATCCCAGCAGCGTCTCGTACAGCGCCTTGAACCAGTCGCGCAGATTGCCGAAGCCGAACTCCTCGCGCTTGCCGATCTCGTAGACCGCGGTCTGCAAATCCTCTGCCGGCGTGTCCTCGGCAAATCCGGCCAGCGCCTCGTCCAGCGCCTTCAGCGCCGCCGCTTCGTTCGCTTCCGGCGCGCGGCGTTGCAGCGTGGGGGCGACGAACGCATCGTTGTAGGCGAGCGCGGAGGTGACCAGCGCATCCAGCGCGGGATGCGCGGCGGGATCGGCATCCTCGACGTAATTGCCCAGATAGGCCCAGACCTGTTC
>JAPYSD010000067.1 GCA_029936705.1 Croceicoccus sp.
GTAATGAGGCCGCTGCGAACCGCCTCGACGATGGGGGCGGCATCTTCCAGACCGCCGAACTGGTCGACGCCCGCCGTCATCGCCTTGGCGATGCGCTGCGCCTTGGTCAGGTCCTCGACCCCCCAGGATGTCGACACGCCTTGAAAGCTGGGGCGTGTCCCCTCGGGGAAGCCGTTCATGCAGATGTCGCCGCAATCCTCGATGATGGCCCAGTCGGACAGGACCAACCCGTCGAAGCCCAGCTCGCCGCGCAGCACGCCGGTAATGACGTCGCGGTTGAAGGCCGCGCCGACCTGCTCGGTTTCCCGGCCATCGAATTCGAGCCCGCGCAGGATGGAATAGGCGGGCATGACCCCGGCGGCGCCAGCATCGATCGCCCCCTCGAACGGGCGGATCTGCAGCGCGAATTCATCGGCATCCACCTGCGAGAAGCGGCCGTAGCGATTATGCGCGTCGAGCCCGTCGACAGCGGCGCTGTACCCGGCGAAATGCTTGATGACCGCGGCGACGCCATTCGCCTGCAGCCCGTCGCCGCCGCCCTGCAGGCCGGTCACGAAGGCCGCCGCCATGCGCGCGGACAGTTCGGGATCGTCGCCATAGGTCTCGAAAAAACGCGGCCAGCGCGGCTCGGTGGCAAGATCGATCTGCGGCCCCAGCAGCATCGAGATGCCGACCGCGCGCAGGTCCCGCCGGACGAGGTCGGCCTGGCGCCGGACGAGGTCTTCGTCGCCCAGCGCCGCGAAGCCCGGCGAATTGGGCCACGCGCTGAACGAACCGCCTTCGAAGCTGGCGCCGACCAGCCCGGTATAGCTGTGGCGCGAATTGCTTGAGATCGTGAGCGGAATGCCCAGCCGTCCGCTTTCGGCCACCGCCTGCGCCTCGTTGTTCGAACGAGCTAGCGTGACGGCATCGGCGGATAGCCTGATGTTGAGGTGGGTCGCGTGCTGGGCCGCGATCGTCCGCCGCAGACCTTCCAGGTCATGGCCGGTCGCCTGCTGCCCGAATTCCGCGTTCGGGTTGAGGCCCGGCACGATCAGCTGCCCGGCCTTTTCCTCAAGCGTCATGCGCCCGATCAGGTCGGCGGCCCGGTCTTCGGGCGAAAGGCGCCAATCCTCGTAAGCGGTCAGCGATCCGTTGCGGTCGAGATCGCGGAAGCGAAGCCCGGCCACTTCGATGATCGGGATGGCACGCGTGGTCAGCTCGGGCTGGGCCGCGCCGCCTGTCGACGCCACGGGAGCGGTCTGCGTGACCGGAGCGCATGCCGACAAGGCCAGCGCCGCGATTGCCCCGTGCAGCATGGCTGCCTTGCGATCCATCATCACTCTTCCGTTTCCCGCGGGGTCACGCCCGCACTGTCTGTTCCGGTATTCCCGGCACGAAAGGGCAGACGCCCCCACGCGCGGATCGAACCGCGCGCGGGGGCACCATGCCGCTTCCGGACCGCTTAGTACTGCGCGGTGATCGAGATGCCGACCGACCGGACCGCATCCAGGCCGAAGCGCTGGTTGTAGGTCAGGACGCCGTCATTGTTCTCACCCGAATCGGTGCCGATGGTGACGGGGATATGCTCGTTCGTGCAGTTCTTGCAGAACACGCTGGCCCGCACCCGGTCGTCGATGTTAACGCCGCCGCTGAAGCCGAAGGTATCGACCGCGCCGAAATCCGCGCCCGGAACGGCGTTGATCTGATAATTCACGCTGGAGCGGTGATACCAGTTGCCCTGGATGAACGGGATGATGTCGCCGCTCACCGGGAACTCGTAGATCGCCTGGACGGTCGCCGTCAGGTCGGGCGACAGCGGCAGGCTGTTGCCGCCGGCATCGAAGGTGCCGTCGACCGCGCAGGACGGATCGGGCTGGCCCAGGTAGCACTGCGCACCGGGGAAGCTGTCGAATTCCGCGTCCAGGAAGGTCGCCGAACCGTTGATGCTCAGCCCGTCGAACGGACGGGCGCCCAGCGAGACTTCCACGCCCTGCGTCGTCACCTTGGCCGCGTTCTGCACGACATAGGTCAGCAGCTCCTGGTCGAAGGCCTGGACCTGGAAATCGTCGAACTTGGTGCGGAACGCCGACACGTTGAAGGTCACCGCGCCGTCGAGCAGCGTGGTCTTTACGCCGATCTCGAACGCGTCGGACGTCTCGGGGTCGATCGGCTGCACCTGCGCGACGCCATTGGCATCGGCGATCGCGGTGGTGTTGTAACCCGGACCCTTGTAGCCGCGGCCATAGAAGCCATAGAGCATGATGTCGCGGGTCGGTTCGTACTGGCCGCCGACCTTCCAGCTGAAATTGGTGTTGTCGGTCTTGCCGGTATAGACGCCCGGCAGCACGCCCAGGTCGATGAACGCGTTGATCTGGCCCTGGTCGACTTCCAGCTCCACCTCGTCGCGGGTGACGCGGGCGCCGGCGAACACTTCCAGCCCGTCCGCCAATTCATAGGTCAGCTGGCCGAAGCCAGCATAGCTGGTGGTGTCTTGCGTCGCGAAATAGGAGCGGCCGAGGAAATAGTCGTTGCTGACCGAGCAATTGGGCGGACCGCCCGGCGCCACGTCCGCGCCGACGCAGAACGGGAAGTTCGGCAGCAGGAAGTTCGGGAAGCCGCCATTGCCGAACAGCGCATTGGTGGTGTCCAGCTTGGACTGGAAATAATACAGGCCGACCTGCCCGCTCAGCCGCTCGCCCGCGGGGAGCGACAGGCGAAGCTCGTTCGAGAACTGGTCGTAGGACGTGTCGGAATAGTTGGTGTTCACTTCGTCCGCGGGGATCGCGTCGACGTCCAGGTTCTGCTGCGTGTCGAAATAGCGCCATGCGAAAGTGTTCGACAGCTCGAAGCCCGAATCGAATTCGTAGCTGACGGTCGCCTGCGCGCCGCCGATGTCGGAATCGACGAAATAGCCGCCGTCGGCGGTGTTCAGGAAATTGTCGGGTCCGGGCGTCGCGCCGGCATCCAGGACAAGCTGCTCGCGCGCGCTTCCCTCGCCGAACTGCAGGAAGGTGTTGCCGAAGCGATTGAGTCCGGTCCGGATCCGGTTGTAATCGCCGATCACATAGACCGAGAGGCCGCTGTCGCCCTCGTAGAGATATTTCGCCTTTACCTGGACGTTGCGGTTCGCATCATGGTTCTTGCGCTCCACGTTGTAGAACGGGATCGTGCCGCCCTGCAGCGGAGCGATGCGCGTGACGGGCGATTCCTGGTAGGCGTAAAGCGCATTCAGGCGCAGCGCCGAGTTTTCCGAGACGGGGATGTTCAGCACCTGCTTGGCGATGATGCCCGGCGCGTTGCGATCCGCACCCGGCGTGGCGCGGTTCGAGATTTCGAGGTCGATGCTGCCCGAAAACTCGCCGATCTGCGGCTGGACGGTCACGATGTTGAGCAGGCCCGCCGATGCGTTCTTGCCGAACAGCAGG
This sequence comes from Croceicoccus sp., assembly GCA_029936705.1. Classification (GTDB taxonomy): domain Bacteria; phylum Pseudomonadota; class Alphaproteobacteria; order Sphingomonadales; family Sphingomonadaceae; genus Croceicoccus. The sequence continues at coordinate 3,408 of JAPYSD010000067.1, forward strand.
CCCTGCGACCCGTTCAGCACCTCGACCCGGGCGACGTCGTACAGCATGGGTACGCCGAGGTCGGGGCGGCCCAGGTTCACCTCGTCCAGGGCGAGCGCGACGCTGGTGTCGATCGTGCTGGCGAATGCGAGCGTGCCCACGCCGCGCACCGCGAAATTGTTGTCCGCGCCCACCTGAAGGCTGGGGGCGGCGGCGGCGATGCCGCTGAGGTCGTTGATCTGGCGCGATTCGAGCGTGTCCTGCCCCACGGCGGTCAGGCTGACCGGCACGTCCTGCAGGTTCTCGGCGCGGCGCTGCGCGGTGACGATGATGGTGCCGGCGGGCACGACTTCTTCGGCGGCCTGGCCGTCGGCGTCCTGCGCCAGGGCGGGCGCGGCCGCGGTGCCAACGGCCATCGCGGCCGCGAAAAGCGCCAGGCGCGAAGCGGAATGTGCAAGATTTCTATCGGTCACAGCTTATCTCTCCCTGTGTGGCCTGAGCTGCCGTTCAGTTTCTATCTGACCGGACAATTGAAATTGGCCTTACCGCATCTGACCAATTGCTCAAAAATTATTTAGTTGATGGCTTTCGATAAGCAGAATTGATGGAAAGGTCGGGTCGCGCGGCAGGCGGCGTCCCTGACCGCCGTCCAAACCGGGCAGCGTCGCGCTGCCAATTCTCTGCGTCGCCATATTGTCAACAATCTCGCACACAAGATCGTTTGCGACTTTTTGGTTGTGCCGCGGGCCGTTTTGGCTTTCCCTTGCGGTCACCGGCACAGATCGGATGGATGTGGGGAGTGAAGAAATGACGAAGGCAAACTCGGCAGGTCTGGCAAATCTCATCGGCCATCTCGCGGTGGGCGTATCGTTGGCGGCGCTGATGTCGCCCGGACAGGCGATGGCGCAATCCGCCGAACAGGACTCCGATACTGGCGCAGCGGTGCAAGCGCTTCCATCCCCGACCGAGATCGTCGTGACCGGCAGCCGCGTCAGCAACGGCGCCCCGGTAGGCGCCACGGCCGTCGTGATCGGCCGGGACGAGATCACCGATTCCGGCGCGGTCACCATCGACCGCGTGATCAAGGAACTGCCCCAGAACTTCGATCTGGGCGTGTCCGAGAATTCGCGCGGCCAGGCGGGCGGTTCGGGCAATATCGTCTATGGCAACACCGTGAACCTGCGCGGCATCGGGCCCTATGCGACGCTGGTGCTGATCGACGGGCACCGCGTGGTGAACAACGGCCGCTCAACCGATCCGTCGGTCTTGCCGACACTGGGTGTCGAGCGGGTCGAGGTCGTCGCCAATGGCGCATCGGCCATCTACGGTTCGGACGCGGTCGCGGGCGTGGTCAACCTGATCCCCCGCCGCAACCTCGACGGCGTGGAGGCATTTGCCCGTTACGGCACGTCCGAGGATGGCGCCTTCGACGAATGGTCCGCGGGCGCGGCGCTGGGCAAGGTATTCGATCGCGGCCAGGTCATGGTCGCCTATGAACATGTCTATCGCTCAAACCTCAGCGGGGACGACCGCGATTTCTTCACCAGCGACCAGCGCGCGTTCGGCGGCAACGATTACCGCATCACCGGATGCGCGCCGGGCAACCTGACCTATGACGGCAACACCTATGCGCTGCCGGACCGCTATACCCAGGCGAATGCGGGGGACATCACCGCGGGCACGCTCAACCTGTGCGACAGCAACCCGGGCCAGGACCTGTTCCCGCAGCAGCAGTACAATTCGGTCAACGCGACCGGCAGCTACGAGCTGACCGACTGGCTGGAATTCACGGTCGACGGCTTCTATTCCAAGCGCAAGTTCCGCCGCCTTGGCCCCGTCATTAACACGCGGCTGACCGTGCCGTCGACCAACGCGTTCTTCGTGACGCCTCCCGGTTTCACCGGCGACAGCTACACGATCGACTACAGCTTCATCAACGACGTGCCGCCAACGCGGACCACGGGTTTCGCCGAAAGCTGGCAGGTCTCTCCCGCGCTGCAGGTGCAGCTGCCCTACGACTGGCAGCTGAACACGCTGGTCAGCTATGGCGAGACAAGCGACTTTTCCGGTGGGTACGACGGGCTCAATCGCGGGGCGCTGACCGCCGCGCTGGCCAGCAGCGATCCCGAAACCGCGCTCGATCCCTATGGGCTGGGGCGCACGCGGCAATCCGTGCTGGACGGACTGTTCGACCAGATCTTCCTGGCCCCGACCAAGGGCGAGCTGACGTTCTATGAAGCATCCGCCAACGGCCCGCTGTTCGCGCTGCCCGGCGGCGACATCATGCTGGCCGCCGGTTACGAGCGGCAGGAGTTCACCGCCACGCTGGGCCTTGCACGCGGCGGTCCCGACACGCCGTTCAACTTCCGCGAGTTCGACCGCAAGGTCGACAGCGTCTATGGCGAAATGCTGATCCCGATCTTCGGCGCGGGCAATGCGGTCCCCGGCTTCCGCGAGCTGAAGGTGACGGCAGCGGTCCGCTACGACAGCTATAGCGACGCGGGCAGCACGACCAATCCGCAGTTCGGCATCGACTGGCGGCCCATCGACATGCTGACCCTGCGCGGCAGCTATGGCACGTCGTTCCGCGCGCCCACGATCCCCGAGATCTACGGCAACAGCTCGGCCTTGTTCGGGCAGAGCTATCAGAACCCCGATGGCGGGGCTCCGCTGCTGGGCTTTGCGCAATCGGGTGCCAACCTGGACTTGGGACCGGAAACCGCGACGACTTGGTCGGTGGGCGCGGACCTCGACCCGCTGGACAATCTGCGGCTGTCGATCACCTATTTCGATGTCGCCTATGACAACCAGGTATCGGCCAACCTGTCCAACCTCGCAATCCTGGCGTCAGAGGATCAATATGCCGGCACCGGCGTCATCCTGCGCGGGCAGGACGCGCGCGACCGGGTGCAGGCGCTGATCGACCAGGGCTATGCCGTGCTGAACCAGCCGATTCCGGGCGGCGACATCGACAACGTCAACCTGTTCATCGACGGGCGCAGCCTGAACTTGGGCAAGTCGATCACCCGCGGTATCGATTTCAACATGCGATACCTGCTGGACTTGGGCGCGAACGACCGCGTGACGGTGACCGCGTCGGGCACCTATCTGACCGATTACAAGGTCGCCGTCGCCCCCGCAGGCGATCTGCTGGACCAGCGCAACCTAATCTTCCAGCCCCTCAAGTTCAAGGCGCGGCTTGCGGCCAACTGGGACCATGGCCCGATGTCGGTGCGCGCTGCCGCGACCCATGTGGGCGGTTATACCAATATCGCGGTCACCCCGTCGGAAAAGGTGGACTCTTTCACGCCGGTCGACCTGTCGGTGACCTGGCGCGTCGGGGAAAGCTTCCCCGCCGGGCCGATGGAAGGGCTCGAGCTGATCGGCGAGGTTCGCAATGTGTTCGACGCCGACCCGCCCTATGTGAACGTCGCGCCCAGCGTGAACGGCAGCGGCGGCTATGACGCCAGCGCGGCCAATCCGATCGGGCGCCAGTTCGCGATCGGCGCGCGGATCAGCTTCTGATCGGCTGGCGGCGGCCCCGCGGGTCGCCGCCGGTTCAGGCGCTTTCGCGCGCGATGATGCGATAGCCGACGTCGATCGAATTATGCGGAATGTCCTCTCCCGCCCCGTGGCGGCGGACGACGGACATCACTTCCTGCGCGATGCGCGACCCGTCGACGTCCACGGTGGTGATGGTGGGCCGCATTTCGCCCGCGATCCGGCTGTTGCCGAACCCCATCACCGCCAGGTCACCCGGCACAGTCAGCCCGGCGGCCTCCGCCTCGACGATGATGCCCTGCGCCAGGTAGTCCGACCCGCACAGCACCACGTCGGGCATCGGGTCCAGCCTGCGCACCTCGGCAAAGGCGCGGCGCGCGTGGCCATAGCGCGAGGGAATGTCGACCAGCGTGCCGTGCGGCTCCTCGCCGCCGCCGATGGCCTGCCATTCGGCGATGAAACTGTCGCGGCGAAGCTTGGCCCGGCTGCCGTCCGCCGTCACCAGGAAAGGCCGGCGATACCCGCGCGAGGCGACGAAGCGCGCCAGGTCGCGCCCCGCGTCGCGGTGCGAGAAACCGATCGCCATGCCGGGCGGATCCTCCGGCAGTTCCCATATCTGGATGAACAGCGTGCGGCTGCGGCGGATGACCTCGAACATCTCGCCGCCGATAGGTCCGGTGGAGATGATTGCATCGACCCTGCGCGCCAGCGCCGCGCGGATCAGCTCGTCCGTGCGCGCGACCGACGTGCCGGTCAGCCCCAGCATCACGTTGGTCCCGCTGGCGTTCAGGTCCTCCGTCATGCGTTCGATGATATCGTTGAAGATGGAATCGGTCAGGTGCGGGATCAGCACCGCGACCATGCGGCTGCGGCTGGACGCGAGGCCGCCCGCCAGCGCGTTCGGGATATAGCCGACATGCTGCACCGCCTCGCGGATGCGCTCGCCTGTTGCCTCGGCCACGATCTTGGGGTTGTTGAGGAACCGGCTGACCGTCGCGGAGGATACGCCCGCGCGCTGCGCCACGTCGTCCAGCGTGGGGGCCCGGTCCGACGGCACGGCCATGTCGAGTTCGTCGCTCATGCCCGTCTATTGCCCTAGCGCCGTGGCAAGGGCAATCGCCCCTAGGTGAAGCGCAGCGGCACCGACAAGGCACCGATCTCGGGCCAGCGGGTCGGTATGACGTCGCCCGACACCTCGAAGCCATCTGTTGCCGCCAGCAGTTCCTCCAGCGCGACGCGCAGTTCCATGCGCCCGACATGCATGCCGGGGCAATTGTGCGGGCCGCGTCCGAACGCCAGGTGGTCCGAGATATTGGGCCGGTCCAACACGAACCGGTCGCCCTCGGGAAACACGTCCTCGTCCCGATTGGCCGAGGCGTAGAGCAGCGCCACAGCCTCCCCTTCGCAGATCGTGCGTCCACCGATCTCGACATCGCGGGTCGGGGTGCGGGCAAAACCGCGATAGGGGGAATAGAGGCGCAGGAATTCCTCGACCGCCGCGGGGATGAGCGAGGGATCCTCGCGCAGCCGCGTCTGCAATTCGCGGTCGCGCGAAAGGTGCACGCAGATCGATCCGACCATCACCATCGGCGCGACCATGCCCACCACCAGCACCTGCCGCACGGTGCCGACCATCATCTCGTCGTTCAGCGGTTCGCCGTTGACGCGCGTCGCCAGCAGCGCGCTGGTCGGGTCGATGGCGGGGTCCTGCGGATCGGCGCGGCGGCGCGCGATCAGCTCGCGCGCCATGTCATAGAGCGCGAGGCTCGTTTCCTTCATCGCGTCGGGCTTGCTGGAATGCACCGCAAGGATGAAGGCGCGCCCGGCATTGTGCAGCGTGTCCAGCCAATCGTCGGGCACGCGCATCCATTCGCCGAACACATGCACGGGCAGATAGCTGGAAAACTCGGCGCAGATGTCGCCGCCGCCCTTCGCCACCATCGGCGCCAGCAATTCGCGCGCCAGCTCGCGGGTACGCGGTGCCAGCGCCTCGGACTTTTCCAGCGACAGCAGCGGATTGAGCGCGCGGCGATAGGGCGTATGCTCGGGCGGGTCGAGGTGCAGGGGCGGACGCCGCCCGGTAAAGGCCACCTTGGGGATCACATTCTGGACGGTGGTCGTGAAGGTGCGCGGATCGCTGGCTGCCTTGGCCACGTCGTCATAGCGGGTCAGTGCCCAGAAGCCGCCCAGCCTGTCGGTATGCGCGACGGGGCATTCCGCCCGCAGCCTCGCATAGTCGCGATGCGCGCTGTCGAAGTCCTCCGGCAGATCGGGATCGAAGTCTCTGTCGGGCTTGTTCACGCTCATTTTTCGTCCGAATGGCTAGGGCTGGATAGGTGGTGATGGGGCCGTGATAGGGTTGCGGGCCTATCGGCGCAAGCGCTTTCATTGTAGTTGAGAGTGGTTTGCAGGGTGATGATTATCGTGAACGCAGGGCGATTTCCACTGACATTCGCCAATCCCGCTTCGATCATTTGGAGTCGCCGCCGGGTACAAAAGCCTCGCGAATACAATCGGCTGGAAGCCTTATCTATGCTGTTATACCATGGTATCGGTGCCTCCACTTCAACAGGTCGCGACGCATCCGCAAGATGGCCCATCAAACAGGCCGACCACCTAATGCAAGGGCTTGCACTATCGAACTGGCGCGCCCCGAAGCATCACCCCTGCTCAGGCCAACACCTCCTCGTGGATCAGCGACAGCACACCCAGCCCAGCGCCAATATGCGATTGCATCTCCGAACTTGCGCGGACCGGGTCGTTCGCCATGATCGCGTCCAGCACGCGGTGATGGTCGGCATTGGCTGCCTTCAGGCGGTCGGTGCTGTAGAAACTTTCGAACATCAGCCGGTGGATCGGGACGTGCAGGCGTTCCAGCAGGCTGGCGGCGATCTCGTTGCCTGCGCCCTCGATCAGCTTGCGGTGCCATTCCATGTTGAGCCGCCCGAACCGCTCGGGCATGCGCTCCTCGACACAGGCGTCGAGTTGGCCCTGGATCTCGACCAGCTCGGCCCGCTGGTCCTCGGTGGCGTTGGCGATGAACTGGGCCGCGCACAACCCTTCCAGCGCGGCACGGCATTGATAGATCTGGCGCACCTCGCTGATCCCGGCATCGCGGACCGAAGCGCCGCGGTATTCCTCGATCTCGACCAGCCCCTCGACTTCCAGGCGCTGGAACGCCTCGCGAACCTTGGCGCGGCTGGCGCCGGTCTGGCGGATGATTTCCACCTCGACAAGACGCTGTCCGGGAACCAGCCTGCCGCGCCGGATACGCTCGCGGATGAAGTCGGCCACTTGCAGCGCATTGGGCGCCTTGCCATTCGGGTCTTGCGCGATTTCCATGCGACCACCTCCCATTTCTGCCGCCGTGATATTGTTGACGATATTATTTATGATAAAGCGGTTGCAAGCGAAATCGGCAATCGCGATGGTCCGGACAAGAAGAGACGGGAGAGCATCGATGCGTATCACCACCGCCGCCCGCGCGGTCGCCCTGGGGCTGTTGGTCAGCGCGTGCAGCCAGGGCGTTCCCCCCATCACATCGGCCCCAGCATCGCAGGCAGTCGCGGCGCAGGACGATGTCTTTCCCGGTTCGGTCCGCACCTCCCTCTATGTCCCCGTGCGCGACGGCACGCGCCTTGCGGTGAACGTCTATCGCCCCGCCCACGGCGATGCGCCCGCGGCCGAGAAACTGCCTGGCATCTTCGTCGCCACCCCCTACCGCGCCCGCTTTCGCGATGACGATGGCGAGACCGCCGAGCAGACGGGCGACGACCGGCTGGCGCTGCAGACTTTGCTCAAGGCGGGCTATGTCGTCGCCGTCGCCGACATCCGCGGCAAGGGCGCGTCCTTTGGCACGCGGCGCGGCTTCCAGGACCGGACGGAGGCAATGGACAGCCACG
>JAPYSD010000068.1 GCA_029936705.1 Croceicoccus sp.
TGCCACCACCTACGCGGTCGCCAGCGATGACGAGGACGAGACCGCGGAAGCCCTGGGCGACCGGCTGGCGCGGGACTGGACGCTGCCGATGGCGCTGTCCTTCCTGGCCTGGTTCGTATTCGCGCCGCAGTGCCTGTCCACCATCGCCGTCGCCCGGCGCGAGACGAACGGGTGGAAATGGCCCGCGTTCATGCTCGCCTATCTGTTCGGCCTGGCCTATCTGGCGGCGGGGGCGACCTATTGGCTTGCGGTGTCCGCCGGGCTTTAGGCGCGCGCTGCTTCACGGCGGCGAATATTGGGAAAACGCCCCCTTCGGCTCTGGCGGAGGGCGGCTGCCACTCCTAACTGTGGGGCTGAAGCGATTCACGAAGGACGAGAAAATGGCGGGTTCACTCAACAAGGTCATGCTGATCGGCAATCTGGGCGCCGATCCGGAAATCCGGTCGTTCCAGAACGGCGGCAAGGTCGCGAACCTGCGCATCGCGACAAGCGAGACATGGAAGGACCGCAACACCGGCGAGCGGCAGGAACGCACCGAGTGGCACACGGTCGCGATCTTCTCCGAAGGCCTGGTGGGCGTGGTCGAACGTTTCCTGCGCAAGGGCAGCAAGGTCTATATCGAGGGGCAGTTGCAGACCCGCAAATGGCAGGATCAACAGGGTAACGACCGCTACAGCACCGAGGTCGTGCTGCGCGGGCTGAACGGCACGCTGACCATGCTCGACGGCGCGCAGGGCGGCGGCGGCGGTGGTGGTCGCGGCGGCAGCGGCGGTGATTGGGGCGGTTCGTCGGGCGGCGGCTCGGGCGGCGGCAACTGGAACCAGGGCGGCGGATCGTCGGGCGGTTCGGGCGGCAGCTGGAACCAGGGCGGTGCCGGGGCTGGGGCCGGTGCAGCCGGCGGTGCGGCTGGCGGCGGCTACGACGATCTGGACGACGACATCCCGTTCTGACGAATCGCCATCCGGCAGACAATCGGACGCCCGGTAGTCACCGACTGCCGGGCGTTGTCGTATGTGGACGCCGGTGGCGACAGGTCCTAGAACGGGCTTGAACAGGGCCGGAGGTGCCGATGAAAACCGCCGTCTACAGCACGCGCGCCTATGACCGCGACTTCTTGGCAGAGGCGAACCGTGCTGCCCGATCGCCCCACGATCTCAGCTTTATCGAAACGCACCTTGGCCCTCAGACCGCGATGATGGCGGAGGGGCACGCTGCCGTCTGCGTATTCGTGAACGACGTGCTCGACCGCCAGGTATTGACGGCGCTTTCCAAGACAGGAGTGCGCATCGCGGCGCTGCGCTGCGCCGGTTTCAACAATGTCGATGTCGCCGCCGCGCAGGACGCGGGCATCGCGCTGGCACGGGTGCCTGCCTATTCCCCCGACGCCATTGCCGAACATACGCTGGCGCTGATCTTGTGCCTCAACCGCAAGGTCCACCGCGCCTATGCCCGCGTGCGCGAAGGCAATTTTGCCCTGGAAGGCCTGCTGGGCTTCGACTTGAAGGGCAAGGTCGCCGGCATCGTGGGCACCGGCCAGATCGGGCTGCGCGTGGCGGCCATCCTGCATGGCTTTGGCTGCGAGGTAATCGCGAGCGATCCTTTCCCATCAGGCGCATTGGAAGACGCGGGTGGCCGCTATGTCGACATGGACGAACTGCTGGCCCGCTCGGACATCGTCTCGCTCCACTGCCCGCTTACCCCGCGAACGAAGCACCTGATCGACGAGCGTGCCATCGCCGCGATGAAGCAGGGCGCGATGCTGATCAATACCAGCAGGGGAGCGGTCGTCGACGCGCAGGCGCTGATCGGCGGGCTGAAGAGCGGACGCATCGGCCATCTCGGCCTCGACGTATATGAAGAGGAAGGCGATCTGTTCTTCGAGGATTTGTCGGGCAGGGTGCTGCATGACGACGTGTTCGCGCGCCTCCTGACCTTTCCCAACGTGCTGATCACCGGCCACCAAGGCTTCTTCACGCGCGAGGCGATGACCGCCATCGCCGAGACCACCATCGCCAATTTCTCCCGCTTCGAGGAGACGGGCGAGCCGCTGCACCCGGTCACGATGGACATGGTGGCGCCCTGATAAGCGCCCGGCCGGACCGTCAGTTCAGGCCAAGGCCTTTCAGCTTCGCGAAGGGGTTTTCCTTCTCCGGCTCTGCCAGGCCAACCTCCTCGCGCACGCGGTCGGCATCGGGGCCGCAGGCAAACGGGTCGATGGCCAGTGCAAGGCTCTGCGCCACCGCTTCGCCCAGGTCGAAGCGGTCGCCCTCGTACGCGATTTCGTCGAGCTCGCTCTCTTCCAGCTCGATCTCCTCGTCGGGGCGGTAATCGTCCTTGGCAGGGACGAACAACAGGTCCAGGTCCTCTTCGATGCGGGCGGGCAGATCGTCGCCCGAAACGGCGCAGCTCTGCACGATAGCGGCCTGCAGAGCGCCCACCGCGCCGACCTTCTCGCCATCGCGCGACAGGGTCAGCGTGGCCGTCAGGCTGCCGATCGATACCAGCGAGAATCGCTTGGCGAGAGCGGCACGCTCGGCCTCGGTTGCGACGACGTCGATCGTGCGGCCGTCGCTTTGCCGTACCGCGACCCAGCGGGCGAGTTCCGAACCGGGCGCCTCGATCATCGTGCGACCTTTCCTTGCAGCAATTGCTCCATCGGGGTCGCGTCGAGATCCGCGCTCAAGCCGCGCAGCCGTGCCGCGGCCGCGCCGGGCGCCGCGCCGTCGAGCAATGTCATGTTGCGCCGCACCGCTTCCTCGAGGACGGCGGGGTCGCTACTCTCAAGCCCCTCGCGATAGGCCGAGATGCGTCCGCCCAGAGCCGATACCAGCTTGCCGATATGCTTGCCGACCATCAGGTCGCCGACACCTTCCTCGCGCAGCTGGCTGTCCATGTCGGTGATGAAAAGCTCGGTCAGCTCGACGCCGTGGCGCGGATTGCCCGATTCCTGCAGGCGCGTCATGGTAAGCGCAGTCACGGCGCTGACCATGTCGAAGCGGCCCTCGATCGTGTCGGCCACGCGGGCGTCCCGGTACCATTCGGGTTCGCGTGCGATAGCGACCACCTCGTGCCACAGCGCGTGGATGCCGCTGGGCTCGACCGGCTTGAACAGGCGGGCGAATAGGGATTTCAATGCACGTTACTCCTGTCCCGGGACGCAGGCGGATCGCTTTCGGACCCTGCCGTTCATCGGGTATTAAATCGCCAAGGGGCAGGCGCCCACGCGAGCCCCGGACCAGGTTCGCGGCCCATGCGGTGATAATCGGCGGGCGAACTTGTGTGGCTGCGGGTCAGGCTCTAAAGGCTTGCCACGCACGATATAGTTAGAACGCGGGGCAAGCGGAAGCCTGCTGCGCGACATCAAGACAGATAAGGCGGATCATGCAGTCCACGCCCCGTTCCCAGTTTTCCCGATTGGCCCTTCTGGCCGCGATGTCGTCCGCGGCGTTGCTGGCCGGCGGCTGCACCGCGATCCGCGACCATCGCGGCTATCTGTTCGACCCTGCATTGACGGACGCGATCCAGCCCGGCGTCGACAATCGCCAGTCGGTGGAAGGAACGCTCGGCCATCCCAGCTTTGCCAGCCAGTACGGCCCGCCGGTCTATTACTACGTCTCCTCCACGACGGAGCAGCGCGTGTTCGGCGTGCCGCAGACCGAAGAGCACAAGGTGCTGAAGGTCGCCTTCGACGACAGCGGCACGGTCACCAGCGTGACGCAGGGCGGCATGGACGACGTGCGCGACATCAATCCCGATGGCGACCAGACCGAGACGATGGGCCGCGACCGCAGCTTCCTCGAGGATCTGTTCGGCAATATCGGTACCGTCGGCGGCGTGGGTGCGGGCGGCCCGACCGGTCCCGGCCCCAACGGCAGCTGATCCTGGTGCCGCCGTTGCAGGCGGCGACTTGAACCGGTTTGCGGGGGCCCCATATGGCCCGCCATGGACGCATATTCGCACAATAGCGCATCGGCCCATGGCCTTACGCCGTGGCATGGCACCACCATCATCGGCGTGAAGCGCGGCGACCGCACCGTGATCGCGGGCGACGGCCAGGTTTCCATGGGCAACACCGTGATGAAGCCCAACGCGCGCAAGGTGCGGCGGCTGGGTGAGGGCGGCCCGGAAAAGGGCAAGGTCATCGCCGGGTTCGCCGGCGCCACCGCCGACGCCTTCACCCTGTTCGAGCGGCTGGAACGCAAGCTTGAGCAATATCGCGGCCAGCTCATGCGCGCCGCGGTCGAGCTTGCCAAGGACTGGCGCACCGACAAATATCTCCGCAACCTGGAAGCTTTGATGATCGTGGCGGACAAGGACGTGCTGCTGGTCATCACCGGCAATGGCGACGTGCTCGAGCCGGAGGGCGGTATCGCGGCCATCGGATCGGGCGGCAATTACGCGCTCTCCGCCGCCAAGGCGCTGGCCGATTACGAGGACGATGCCGAGAAGATCGCGCGCAAGGCGATGAAGGTCGCCGCGGATATCTGCGTCTTCACCAATGACAATGTGACGGTCGAAACCGTCGCGCCCTGATCAAGAGAAATTCATGAGAAACCTGACCCCCAAGGCCATCGTCGCTGCGCTGGACGAGCATATCGTCGGGCAGAAGGATGCGAAGCGCGCGGTGGCGGTTGCGCTGCGCAACCGCTGGCGCCGCCAACGCCTTGCGCCCGAACTGCGTGACGAGGTGACGCCCAAGAACATACTGATGATCGGCCCCACCGGCTGCGGCAAGACCGAGATCAGCCGCCGCCTGGCCAAGCTGGCCGACGCGCCCTTCGTCAAGATCGAGGCGACCAAGTTCACCGAGGTCGGCTATGTCGGCCGCGATGTCGAACAGATCGCCCGCGACCTGGCCGAGGAAGCGATCCGCCTGGAAAAGGACCGGCGCCGCGAAGCCGTGCGCGAAGCGGCGAGCGAAGCCGCGATGAAGCGCCTGCTCGACGCCCTGGTCGGCGACAATGCCAGCGAGGCCACGCGCGAGAGCTTTCGCCTGCGGATCATCGACGACACGATGAACGACAAGGAAGTCGAGATCGAGGTCGAGGACCAGCCCAACATGAACATGGAGCTGCCCGGCATGGGCGGCAATGTCGGCATGATCAACCTGTCCGACATGATGGGCAAGGCGTTCGGCGGCCAGAAGATGAAGCGCCGCAAGCTGACCGTGGCGCAGGCCTGGGACAAGCTGGTCGACGAGGAGTCGGAAAAGCGCATGGACCAGGACGATGTCGCGCGGGTGGCGCTGGCCAACGCCGAATCGAACGGCATCGTGTTCTTGGACGAGATCGACAAGATCGCCGTGTCCGACCAGCGCGGCGGCACGGTCAGCCGCGAGGGCGTGCAGCGCGACCTGCTGCCGCTGATCGAGGGCACGACGGTCGCCACCAAGTATGGCCCCATGAAGACCGATCACATCCTTTTCATCGCATCGGGTGCGTTCCACGTGTCCAAGCCGTCGGACATGCTGCCCGAGCTGCAGGGCCGCCTGCCGATCCGCGTCGAACTGCGCGCGCTGACCGAGGAGGACTTCGTTCGCATCCTGTCGGAGACCCGGGCGAACCTGGTCGACCAGTACCGGGCGCTTATCGGGACCGAGGACGTGACGCTCGACTTTACGCCCGATGCCATCGATGAAATCGCCGCCACCGCTGCGCAGGTGAATGAAAGCGTCGAGAATATCGGTGCCCGCCGTCTGCAGACCGTGATGGAGAAGCTGCTCGAGGAAGTCAGCTTCGACGCCGAGGAACGCACCGGCACCACCGTCACCGTCGACCGCGCCTATGTCCGCGAGCGGCTGAGCGAACTGGCGGGCGATAGCGACCTGTCGAAATACATCCTGTAAGGACAATCCGGACATGCCCGCCTCAAGCCCGCCCGATGGCCGCCTGCCCTATCGCTGCCTGACCGGCACCAGCGATCAGGCATTCTGCGAGCGCGTGTCCAAGGCGCTGGAGGAAGGCTGGAGGTTGCACGGGTCGCCCGCGCTCACTTTTGATGGCGAGCAAGTGGTGGTCGCGCAGGCGGTCGTCTGGCCGGGCTATTCCGACTGAACGGAAAAAGGGCGCCGCTTCGATATGAAGCGGCGCCCTTTTCGTATCCCGTGGCCGCGCGGCGTCAGGGATGCGGGGCCAGGCCGATTTCTACGCCGGTCTTGTCGGTCAGCGCATATTTGTCGACCAGGTCGGAACTGGCGCGGTTAAGGCCGACGACCTGCACGCTGCGGCCATTGCGGCGCATCCGTTCCACCACCTTGTCCAGCGCGCCGACTGCCGAGATATCCCAGAAATGGGCGGCGGTGACATCGATCAGCACATGGCCTGCCGGATCGGGCTGCTCGCTTTCGGGGCCGAGCGCGGCCTGGAAGCGATCCACGCTGGCGAAAAAGATCTGCCCCGTCACCGTATAGGTCGCCGTATCGGCATCGCGGGTGCGGACCACGCCGAACATGCCCATCACCTTCTGCGCGAAGAAGATGCCCGACAGGATCACGCCTGCCAGCACGCCCAGCGCGAGGTTGTGCGTGGCCACCACGACGGCAACGGTCACGAGCATGACCACGCTGGACTGCCAGGGATGGCGCCGCAGATTGGGGATCGAGTTCCAGCTGAACGTACCGATCGACACCATGATCATGACCGCGACCAGCGCCGGCATCGGTACCTGGCCCACCCATGGGCCCAGCAGCGACAGCAGGATCAGCAGGAATGCACCCGCGGTAAAGGTCGACAGACGCCCGCGTCCGCCTGATGTGACGTTGATGACCGACTGGCCGATCATCGCGCAGCCGCCCATGCCGCCCAGCAGTGCCGCGACGATATTGGCGCTGCCCTGCCCGGCACATTCGCGGCGCTTGTTCGAATCGGTGTGCGTCATGTCGTCGACGATCTGCGCGGTCAGCAGCGATTCGAGCAGGCCGACCGCCGCCATCGTCAGCGAATAGGGAGCGATGATGCGCAGCGTCTCCCACGTCAGCGGTACGTCGGGCAGCACGAAATAGGGCAGCCCCTCGGGCAGCTGGCCCATGTCGGCCACCGTGTTCACCGGCGCCTGCATCGCGATGGAAATGACCGAAAGGACAAGGATAGCCACCAGCGGCGAGGGGATGGCGGTCGTCAGCCGGGGGAAGAGGTAGATGATCGCCAGCCCCGCCGCGACCATGGCATAGGTGATCCAGGTCACGTTCGTCAGTTCGGGCAACTGCGCCATGAAGATCAGGATTGCCAGCGCATTGACGAATCCGGTGATCACCGAGCGCGAAACGAACTGCATCAGGAGGTCGAGCCGCAACAGCGCCGCGATCCCCTGGAACACGCCCATCAGGATCGTCGCGGCGAACAGATATTCGACGCCGTGATCGCGCACCAGCGGCACGACGACCACCGCGACCGCGGCGGTGGCGGCCGATATCATGCCGGGACGTCCGCCCGTGAACGCGATCACCATGGCGATGGCAACCGACGCATAGAGCCCGACGCGCGGATCGACGCCCGCGATGATGGAAAAGCCGATGGCTTCCGGAATCAGCGCAAGGGCGACGACGATGCCTGCAAGCACGTCGGCGCGCGGGTTGGAGAGCCAGTCGCGGCGAAGCGTGGCCGTGTCGATCATGGTCGGATCCTGCCTGGTCTGGAGCGGGTCGGACGGCACAAGGGGCGCGTCAATTCGGGCGGCATGTGCCGCAACGGCGGCGGAATGACAAGTCCGGGCATTCGCTTAGGTGCGACCGGACGTTCCTAACCGCGACCCTGGGCCGCGCTAGGCCGGTTCGGTTTCGCCCGGACTTTCGGCCGCCTGCCTCTGCCACATCTCGGCATAGAGGCCGTTATGGGCGAGCAGTTCGGCGTGGCTGCCGCTTTCGACCATGCGTCCTTCGTCCAGCACCAGTATCCGGTCCGCATCGACCACAGTCGACAGGCGGTGCGCGATGGTCAGCGTCGTGCGGTCGCGGGCGACGGCGCGGATGGTCTGCACGATCTCCTGCTCGGTCCGGGTGTCGAGGGCGCTGGTCGCCTCGTCGAACAGGATGATGGGCGGGTTCTTGAGCAGCGTACGCGCGATCGCAACGCGCTGCTTCTCGCCCCCTGACAGCTTGAGCCCGCGTTCGCCCACCTCAGTCTCGTAACCGTCGGGCAAGCGTTCGATGAAGTCCGCGATTGCCGCACCGCGCGCGGCGGCCTCGATCTCGCTTCGGGTCGCGCCTTCGCGGCCGTATGCGATGTTATAGCCGATGGTGTCGTTGAACAGCACGCTGTCCTGCGGAACGATGCCGATCTGCGAACGAAGCGTATCCTGCGTAACGCCGGTCAGTTCCTTGCCGGATACAAGGATGCGGCCCCTGGTCGGATCGTAGAAGCGGAACAGCAGCCGCGCGATCGTCGACTTCCCGGCACCGGACGGTCCGACGATCGCGACGCGTTCGCCGGCCTCCACCTTGAACGACAGCGATTTCAGAATCTCGCGATCGGGTTCATAGCCGAAACGCACGTGATCGAAGCGCACGGTCGGCTGGCGCATGATCAGCGCAGGGGCGCCCGGCGCGTCGGATACCTCAACCGGCGTATCGACCAGTGCGAACATCTCGGCCATGTCGATCAGGCCCTGCCGCACGGTGCGGTACACCATGCCCAGCATGTCGAGCGGTCGGAAGAGCTGCGTCAGATAGGTGTTCACCAGCACGAGGTCGCCCGTCGTCAGGCGCCCCTGGCTCCAGCCCCAGACGGTATAGCCCATCGCACCTGCCATCAGCGCATTGGTAATGAAGCCCTGCACGATATTGAGCAGGCCCAGCGAATTCTCGCTCTTCACGGCGGCATCGGCATAGGCGCGCGCCGAGCGGCCATAGCGTTCTTCCTCGCGGTGCTCGGCGCCGAAATACTTGACCGTCTCGTAGTTCAGCAGCGAATCGACCGCGCGGCTGAGCGCCTGTCCGTCGAGCGCGTTCATCTGCATGCGCAGCTTGGTCCGCCACTCGGTGATCCAGCGGGTCGCCAGTATATAGGCGACGACTGCCACCGAGGTCGCGATCACCAGGGTCCAGCCGAAATTGACGTAGAAAATCACGCCGACAGCGATCAGTTCGATCACCGTGGGCGCGATATTGAACAGCAGGAAATAGAGCATGGTGTCGATGCTCTTGGTCCCGCGCTCGATGGTCTTGGTCACTTCCCCGGTCCGGCGCGAGAGGTGAAAGCGCAGCGACAGGCGGTGGAGCTGTGCGAAGACGTCCTTCGCCAGCGTCTGCGTCGCGTCCTGCCCCACGCGCTCGAACGCGATGTTGCGGATGTTGTTGAACGCGACGGAAGCGAAGCGGCCCAGCGCATAGGCCATGACGAAGGCCAGCGCGACCATCGCGGCCTGGTTGGCGGGCGTGGTCATCTGGTCGATGGCGCGCTTGTAGGCAAAAGGCAGCAGCAGCGTGGTCGCCTTGGCCGCCAGCACCATCACCATCGCGACGACGATGCGGGTGCGAAGTGCCGGATGCTCCCGGGGCCAGAGATAGGGGAGGAAACGCTTCAGCGTTCGCCAGTCGGCCTGTCGGGCAGCCTGGTCGGATCGGGAAAGGTCTGGCGGCATGGCCCCTTATCTAGGAGACGCCGAGCGAATCGCCAGTGCAGCCGCCGGTTTTGCAGGCTGTTGTCTGGCCCGGATTACTCAGCCAAAATTACTCAGCCAGATCGAAAGCCACCTGCCGGCGAGTGAAATCGACCGACATGCGCGAGAAGGCGCGAAGATGGTTCATGCCAAGCAGCACGGCAGGCTTACGGTCCAGACCCAGTTCCGCGAATGCGGGGGAGTCGTTGATCAGCAGAAAGGACTTGGCGAGGCGCAGCGAATCAAATTGGATCGAATCGACCTTCACGATCTGGCTGCTGAGCTCGGCCCCTGTCACGTCCATCAGCCCGGCAACGCCCAGCGTGGCCTTTTGCCTCAGCCGGTTGCGCAAGGCCGTGTTGCCGATCGAGTAATTGCTGCCGGTATCGATGATCAGATTGACCCTTATGCTATCGATCCGGGCATTCGATATGACCATCCGGTCCTGCTTGCGCCGCGCCGTCACCACGATCTCGTAGCTGCCCGTATCCCGGCCAAGCTTCGATTTCGCGATGCTGACGCTGTCATTGACGAAGTCGAAGATGACGCGATGCTCCCTGAGGGTATCGATCCCCAATATGCCGGCAGCCCCAAGGTGGTTCGCATCCAGCAGGACGGCAGGCAGATTCTCGATCATTTCGCGGCCCACACCAAGCGAGGCAACCCGTACGGTCTCCACGCCCTTGGCGGCGACGGTTCCGATCAGCCGCGCCTGCCCTGATTTCATGATGCCCAGGCTCGCGGCAAGCTGGTGGCTGATGACGGTCGCCTCCGACCCGGTATCGACAAGGAAGTTGTACGGCCCGCTGCCATCGATCCGCACCGGGATGGTCATCCGGTCCTGGTGATAGCGGGCGGCGATGTCTTCCGATGGGATTTCGGTGTCGAACAGATCCGACGTGTTCGTAGGGAGACCCGACGCATCGGCGAGGGCGGTATCTGTCGTGCCTTGTCCTTGCTGAGCCTGCGCCTGGCAAAGCGGCGCGGCTGATAACAGCGCAGTGATAAGCAGGGCGGCCGTGTTGCGACGATCCATATCGTATCTCCCGAACGCAGGTTACGCCCGTTCCGCGATAAAGACAAAGGAAGGCGAGGGTCGCGGTAACGAACGCCGAGACCAAGCTCGCGCCGCCATCCGATATTTTCTGAAACTTTTTTGAAAAGATGTGTTGACCGACTCGGAGGTGGTCCATAT
>JAPYSD010000620.1 GCA_029936705.1 Croceicoccus sp.
GGTGGCGCGGTCCATGTCGC
Organism: Croceicoccus sp.; assembly: GCA_029936705.1. GTDB lineage: Bacteria > Pseudomonadota > Alphaproteobacteria > Sphingomonadales > Sphingomonadaceae > Croceicoccus. The sequence continues at coordinate 21 of JAPYSD010000620.1, forward strand.
CCTCGGCCAGGCGCACGACCTGGCCGCCCTTGAGGTCGATGGCGGGAAATACAATCATGGCGTCCAGTCCAGAAATCGTTCGAGCAATTCGATGCCGTAGCGCTGGCTCTTTTCCGGGTGGAACTGCACGCCCAGCAGATTGTCGCGCGCGACGGCGGCAGTGATCGCGCCGCCATGGTCGGTGATCGCGGCGATGTCGCGACCGCTTTCGGTCACGTAATGGAAGCTGTGGAGGAAATAGGCCTCCCCCTGCTCGATCAGGCCCGCGCCGTCGTGGTGCGGCAGCGGGCGCACGTCGTTCCAGCCCATGTGCGGCACCTTGATCGCGGGGTCGGTGACCTCGATCGCGCGGACCTCGCCCGCGATCCAGTCGAGGCCGTCATGCGTGCCGAACTCGATCCCGCGCGTCGCCATGAGCTGCATGCCGACGCAGATGCCCAGGAACGGCACCCCGCCTTCCAGCACCGCCTCTTCCATCGCCTCGATCATGCCGGGAATGGCCCGCAGCGCGCGCGCGCACGATCCGAAGGCGCCGACACCCGGCAGCACCACCCGTTCGGCGCGCAGCACGTCCATCGGATCGGAGGTGACGACGATCCGCCCCGCGCCCGCGGCCCGCAGCGCGTTCTCGACCGAATGCAGATTGCCCGCGCCGAAATCGATGAGGGCGAGACCGTCCTTCATCTGCCGCCTTTCGCCGCCCCGGCCCTTGCGCCTTGGCGGGTCACGACTTCAGCGCCTCGAGCCCTTCGGCGGCGAATCTGGCGTCGAACTCGATGACGGTCACGGTCGCCGCGCCATTGGCGACGAAGGGATCGCGCTGCGCCTCAGCCTCGATCTCGTCGCGCGTTCCGGTGGCAAAGACCATGCCGCCGGTCCGCGGCACCTTGCGGCCCCACGCGGCGAAGCGGCCAGCATCGCGGCCCTTTTCAAGCCATGCGACATGGTCGGGCAGCAGCTCGTCCATCCGTTCCAGCGAAGCGGTATAGGTGATGTCGAGGATGAACATGACGCGTCAGACCTCCAGCGTACCGGCACCCAGCATGCCCTTGGTCGAAGGCACGGCATCGCCCTTGCGGGGATCGACCTCGACCGCGGCGCGCATGGCGCGGGCGAAACCCTTGTAGATCGCCTCGACGATGTGATGGTTGTTCTGGCCATACAGCAGTTCGATGTGCAGCGTGATGCCCGCCGCCTGCGCGACCGAGTGGAACCAGTGTTCGAACAGCTCGGTATCCATCTCGCCCAGCCGCGGCTGCGAGAAGCCCGCCTTCCACACCAGGTAAGGCCGCCCCGAAATGTCGAGCGCGACGCGGGCCAGCGTCTCGTCCATCGGCGAATAGGCGTGGCCGTAGCGGGTGATCCCGCGCTTTTCGCCCAGCGCCTGCGAGATCGCCTCGCCCAGCGCGATGGCGCTGTCCTCGACCGTGTGGTGCTGGTCGACATGCAGGTCGCCGTCGACGCGCAATTTGACGTCGATCAGCGAATGGCGCGAGAACTGCTCGATCATGTGGTCGAGAAAGCCGATGCCGGTCGCGACCTGGTACGATCCCGTGCCGTCGAGATCGACCGCGACGTCGATATCGGTCTCGTGGGTCTTGCGCCGGACGGTTCCGGTTCGTGGGGCGTTGCTGCTTTGCATGGCTACCGCGCTATAGGCCTCAACCCGCGCCGCGCAAGGGGTTGCGCAACGCGGTGGCCGGTGCGGCTTTCGCATGGGCTGCGCAGCGCCATTCCGGCAACAATTGTTCGCCGCTGTCGATATTGTCGGGTGCGGCGGGCCTTTCCCGCTTGACCGCCGGTTAAGCGGCTGACAATTCAGGCCGTATGAACGACACCACGCCCGACAGCCTGATCCCTTACGACGAGATCGTGCAGGAAGCGCTGCGCGCCGTGGTCGGCCGCGTACTGGGAGAGGTGGAGGCCGCCGGCGGCCTGCCCCCCGGCAGCCATCATTTCTAC
>JAPYSD010000069.1 GCA_029936705.1 Croceicoccus sp.
GAGCGGGCCATCGAGGAGAGAATTGGCCATCTTGAGGGTCCACTCGCCTTTGAGCGGATCGGCAAAAGTGCCAATGAACTGCCGAGGGTCGACGCCGGCTGCCATCAACTCGTCGACATCGAGATTTCGCTCCTTGAAGGCACCTGACAGCTGGGAGATTGGCTTTGCGCGAAGCGCAGCCATTTGCCGATCGATGTTCGCAAGTGCGGCCATTGTCGTGCTGATGATCCGGGAGCCATTCTTTGAGCTCAGATCGTAGGCCTTGCTCGTGAAAGCCTTGTAGGTCTGGTTCTTGACCTCGGTAGCGTTCTGATATCGGCTTATGATGCCATCGACGTCCTGGGTCACCGTTTCGACGCCCGAGGCGAAGGATAGCATCGTCAGCGCAGAGCGAATTTGTCCTTCTTTCGCGCGCAGCTCGGCTAGCGCTGCCCAGCCGGGATTCTGCTCCGGGCGCGCGGGTGCGGCCGGCCTGCTGACACCGGTTACGACAGCATTCTGGTCGGAGTTCGATCGCTGGCCTGCAAGAACCGAAGCATTCTGAAGGAGCGACCCGAGAAGCTGGTTCTTCATCTGGATCTGACGCGCTATTTCGAGGCGGATCTGGCTGTTTGCCATCCAGTCCTCGCGCAGGTTCGTCGCGGCAGAGATGCTCTGGCGGAGATTGCCGATCCGCTGTTCCGTTTTGTCGATGGCGCTCTTGGCGACAAGGGCGGTAGCCAGTGCGTCGGTGTTGGCGGCAATTCCCTCGGCCATTCTTTCGGAGACGACCTTGCTCTTGTCATCGATCGAGACCTTGGTGCCGCGGTACATCGTATCGGCGAACCCCTGGGCGACTTGCTTGAAATCGCCAGAGGGAATGGATGAGAAGGCCTCTCCTGTCTGCCAGATGGAGGTATTCTCGAGCGGCTTCATGTTGGTGAGGTCTCCGCCGATCGAAAGCATGCTTGCTTTGGTCTGCTGAACCTGGCGGATTGTTTCCTGGATTTTCTGAAGCTGCTGAGCCTGTGCCTTGGCGTTCTCGGCCAGGCGCGCATAGTCGAAGATGATGCATGGCGGCGGCATGATGAAGCTGGGACAAGGTCCGATCAGCTGAGCATGTGCCGTGCTGGGAAGAGCGGCCAGCGTTCCAACGCTGGCCGTGAACATTGCGAAATGCTTGAGACGCGAAAAAGGCACGGTGACCGCCCTCCCCTTTGATCGAAAGATCAGTTGGTCGATGCGACCTGGCTGCTCATGTTTCCGGTCGACTGGACTTCAAGCAGCTGCGCGAGCAGCTGGTTCTGAATCACGAGTTGCTGCAGCGTTGCCATGTTGACCGCTGAGTTGTTCTGGACATCGGTTCGCAGGTCCATCGACTTACCCATCTGATCGTTGAGCGTGTCGATGGTCGTTTGCGCCTCGCCGAGCCGAGCCTTGGTGACGACTGCGGTGGCAAAGCCCGACGTGGCGCTGTCCCGCATGGCGGCTTCCCGCACACCCTGCCGCTTGGTGATCTCGTCGAGCGATGCATCCGGCCCGCGGAAGAACGTCGAGAGAGTGAAGCGGCGTGCAGCGTCGATCGAGGTACGCGCGTTCTTCGCAGCACTGCTGTCCACGCCGAGCGACTTGCCAAGTTCGGAATTGGGCAGCGCGTCGAAAATGCCGGGAAGTGTTGCGTTGAACTGGTTGAAGAGCGTGTCGGGATTGGATGTTGCATCGAGGCCCGAGCGCTGAAGGATCGAACGGATCTCGCCTTCGCCCATTGCCCCGATGGTATCTTTTAGGTTGGCCAGCTGCTCGACCTGCGCCTTTGCCTGCTGAACTTCCTTGATGCCGTTCTGGACCATCTTGACGGTTTGAGCGATGTTGCTCGGGTCGATGACAGGGATGCCGCCTGCATGTGCAGGAGCGGAGGCTGCTGCGAAGATCGTAGCGGCCACGACACACGAAATCGTCTTCTTGATTTTCACAGTAGTCTCCTTCTGCGTTGGATTTACACTTTGGCGAGGTAGTGCTTGAGCGCGTCAGCTCCGTGCTGACGCTGCATCTCCTCCATGAGCAGCACTTGTTTGCGGCCGGAGTGATAGATGTTCATGAGAGGGCCGAGAGCGCCCAGGTTCGTATTGAGAATGACGCTTTCGGGCTTCTCCCCGTAGCGCTTCAACAGAACGGCGTATTTGTGCTTCTTGTGGCTCTTGCCCAAGATGAAATCGAGCTCGCGCTTGGACAGCGGCCAGCCATCGTAGTCCTTCTCTTCTGCCGCGGGATTGCGGAAAAAGAAGATGGTCGGGCACTGACCGCGAATCCTGTCCCCGATGCCAAGATCGTCGGGAGCGCGAGGACTCTGGAAGCAGGAGATGATGACCTGCCGCTCTTTTCGACCTTCCTGCAGCAGCTTGAGATAGCGCTGCTGGAACGTCTTGTTCTTGAGAAGCGGCTCGGTCTCGTCGATGAAAATCAGGCGAGGATCGCCTTTCGCCTCGACGAGAATCCGGTGCATCAGGTACGACACCATTGCCGGGCCAAGCTTGGGGTCGTTCAGGATGTTGGTGAAGTCGAAGCCCGCAACGCGCTGCTGGATATCGAGCGCATCATTCTCGGCGCAGACGATCGATCCGTAATCGTTAGGATTGGTCCATGCGGTGAAGCGTTCGCGCAGCGGCGATCCGGCTGGGAACATCACTGAGTACAGGCGGCGCAGATTGCGATGGCGGATCTCGAGGCCTTCATCGAAGATGAGGTCGACAGCATCTGAGATCTGCGACTTGAGGTCGTAGTCCTCTGGACCGACGTCGCCGATCAGTTCGAGCCATTCCCGGACGAACAGTCGATTCTCGGGCGTCGGCTGCAGCTGGAGTGGGTTGAGGGCCACATTGTTGGAACTGTTGTCGCCGTCGAAGAAAAGATAGGCGCCATTGAGAGCCCTGGTAATCACTTCGCAGCCGCGACCGCGGTCGAACAGAGCGATCTTCAGATCGTCGTGACGAAGTGCCATCGAGCCGAGGAAGGTGATGAGCGTGGTCTTACCCGCGCCTGAAGGCCCGATGGATACACAGTGACCGAGTGGCGGCGAGCCAGCGCCAGCGTGAAACTGGAAGGAATAAGGCGCACCGTCGATTGTTTCGAACATCGCGATGGGGCCCTGCCCCCAATCCGAACTGAGTTCTCCAGAAGGATTGTATTGGAACGTGGATAGCAGCGCGACTTCGTTGGACAGGATCTTCAGCGGGCGGCTTTGCGTGTCGAAGCCAGGGAAATGGCCGAACCAATGCTGCACCATCGTGTGCTTTGGCCAGACCGGCGTGATGCCGATGGATCGGAGCTGATTGACGAGGCTGCGGCCCTTGATGACCTCTTCAGGCGTCTTGCCCCAAACAGTCATCGTGGTCTGAACGCTGAGCAGTTCCTGCTCTTCCTCGGATCCGGGCTCGATGGCGGCCTGAACCTCGTAAAACTGATGCGCATTGTCGGAGCCTGGCTGCACCCCGGGTGCGATCTTGGCCTTGTACGCAATCTCGGCCATCGCCTTGCCTTTGCCGATCGGAACGACGTCATGGCACACGGTGACCTCGACTGGGTTCGAAAGGAGCTCAAGCATAAATGCCTCGCTCATCGGGCTAGGCCACTCCTCGATCACGAGAGTGGCGCAGTATTTTCGCTCCGGCCCGTTCGCGAACTCGAACATGCCCAAATCTGCATCATAGCGAACGTTGTCGGTCGTGATTGCATAGGACAGGTTGCCCCGGCGACCGGTCGTGATTGGCACCGGCCGTGAGATCGGTGAGAGCATGCGCGCGAAAAACGCGGCCGGGCTCATCTTGGCGTATCGGACTTCATCTAGATCGATGCCGGTCTCGGCAGACTCTCCAGGCGCGAAATCGTCTACCAGTTCTTGCACCTGGTAGTCCGACAGGATCGACTTGGTCTGCTCGAGGGCTTCATCGAGTGTCGTTGTCCCGCGGCCTTTGTCAGCAAAGCTCAAGACGGCGTAATATTCGGTCGACAGGGCTGCCGGCAGACCTTTCGCCCACACAGCGGCGACGTCCTTCATGATCCCGTGCGTATGATGGTAGCTGCCCGCGCGAGGCATACGGTCGCGGATCAGGAAGATCCGGACATGGATGCCCATGTCTGACATTTGCTCGATCCAGATCTGACGCGCCTGCGCTAGCTGGGCTTGCCGGGTCGTATCGTTGAAGCGAAGGTCGGTGCCGAGGATCGAGACAACGACCGAACGCATACCATCTTCGCCTATGATGGTGCGCTTGTCCCTGTCCATGCGCAGAAATTTGATATGGTCGCCAAGGCGGGTCGCCCTCGGCGCGGGGATCAGCTTGTTCGCAAGCTTGGGCACCGCGATCGCGGCTGCGCCGGACAAGCCGATGAAACCTGCGGCCGATGCAAGAAGCTGCGCGGCTGCGCTGGGCTGGAAAAGGTACTGGGCGAGCGCAGCTTCAAACATGGGAATTAATGCCTGCTAGAAATCGGAATGGATCAGATGTTCGCAAATTCGTACGGACCGGTTTTAGCGGTCGTCAGATTGGTGCTTCCTCGGCGCATGTTTTCAATGCCGGCGATGAGCGTGACCATGAACTGCATGCGAAGTCCGATCACGATCGCGATGGCGTGGCCACCGACAATTCCTATCGGCAAGATGATGGAGCCAAGAGACTGGCTGACCAGCGCCATTACCAAAACGGACAGGAGCAATCCGGTCAGAGTGAAGAAGAGCGAGGGGGCCCAGGGCGCCCACAGCACGCGGAATGGCTGAGCGACAGCCGGGAAATGACGTTGCTGACAGACACCCTGCATGGAAGCCCCCTCGCCTTAGGCCGTGAAAGCCGAGATGATGGGATTTGCGAGGCCGAACAGAACTGCAGCGCAAAGGCAGCTGACGATCCATTTCACCTTGATCTGACCCCAGAGCATAGGAGCGATGCCGATGATCAGAGCCAGAATGGCGGCCGCGTTGAGAATGTAAACAGCCACCCCGGTGGCTTCGGTCGTTTTCCCCTCGACCTTCGACTGGAAGGAGGCGAACGCGTATGCGGGCTCCGCGAGAGCAACGATGATGATCGCGGCGATTGCGAGGAGCGGAATGACCCGCCCCCAATTGATGGCGGCCACAGAGGACCGAGCGTAAGATACCATTTGATGTTCCTTCCTTACTCACGACCCCCTTTATCCGGGGGGAGAGGCTGTCTCTCGAAGCCATTATCGGATGACTTAGGTTAAATTGCCAAATCTATCCTGAAAATAATTTTTGTAGCGTGGCTACGCAGGTTCACGCCTTAAGATTGGCGGCGTGCCAGCTTTCATGGTGACTGGCGGGCACGATGCGGCCAGGGAGGCCTCGCGGCCTCTAGGCGGCATCCTGAAGGATGCTCTGGGCGCGGCGATTGAACTGCTCGAGAGCCTCGAGGTAACGCGCCTTCAGCCTGTTGACCCGCTGCTCGTCAAAGTCGAGTTCGTGGATCTCGATCCCATTCCTGCTGAAAGCGGTCTTGATTCGATACCGGGTAGCCGCAGTCCACTTGGTGTTCTCTTCGAGCCATCGCTTGAACTCGATATGGCTGATCTCGTTTTGCTGGAGGACGTCCGCAAGTTTTGCGCCGTCAGAAAGCGAAAGCGCGACTTTTCGGCCGAGGGGAGTTTCGAAGCGCTCGCGATCCGGAATGGGGCGTTCCTTAAAATCGCTCATGCTGAGAGTGCCGCCGCTGTTCCGGCAAATCTGGAAGGCATCGAGGAATCTGATCCTCTCTTCGGCGTTGTCTCGTAGATTGGCGAGCTTAGAGGATGGGACGCCGCTACGCTCCGCGAAATGCGCAAGGCGTCGTCCCTCGCCGAGACTACGGAGGAATCTGGATAGGGCATCCCTTCTCGATCTGCCTCGGTTATAGGCCATCGGGAGTACCGGGTAGAGCAAAATGGGACAATTTTGAGGAATCGGTTTTCATCCCTAAATTTTAGGATGAGGATCATTGACCTGCCAAGGCGGCCTCTGTATGCAAATTATTAACTGTTGAGGCAGCAGCCTGACCACCTGCCAGATTATCGAGCGATAATGCGGGTTGGTGGAGTTCCGGGTCTATCCCATCCGGAAATCGGGCTGGTCCTTGGCGGTTGGGTCGCAGAATTCATAATGAGGAGGATCCCTGTCCTGCTCATTCCAATAGGAGATTTTGCTGTGGCAACCGTAGCTGCGAATCTTGTTGATCAGTCGCAGATCCCCGTCGTCGAAAGCGGCATCGTCCGCACTACCGTCTTTCCCAACAAGCTGCGTCAGATGCGCCGCGAGGCTGGCTATGAAATGCTGACAGACTTCGTGCGTGAGACTGGCCTTGAGCAGATCAATTACACGCGGCTGGCGAAGATCGAGCGCGGCCAGATTTTTCCTCGTCCTGACGAGGTGCTTGCTATCGCAAAGGCGCTGAAGGTCGAACCGATGGATTTCTTCATCGATACGGTCGACAAGGACTTCGATCGTGAGCGTTGGGCGCGAGAACATATCGAGGCATCGCTGACTTTTCGCGGTGGTGCGCGCGCGGATATGCGGATTGGCGCGGCCCTTCGCCAGCGCCGCCGGGATCTTGGTCTGTCGACTACCGATCTGAAGAAGAAGTTCGGAATGCCGTCCGCAACGGCAAGCCGGATCGAAAACGCGGAGCGCCCGTTTTTTCGCTGGCCGGATAAGATCCGTAAATCGGCCGCAAAAATCATGGGCGGGACTTCGGCTCGCGATATTGCCCGCAAGGTCGAAGCCTACGAAGAGGACGGCAGCCTCAATCGGGTAATGGCTGAACTCTTTTCCGAGCATTCGCTGAACGTGCGGCACAACACGGCGCTTCTCATGCTTGTGCGCAAGCTGCCCGGCAAGCGGGCCGAGAAATTCGCTGACAGGCTCGAGAAGATGATGGCCGAGAAGGGCCAGGACGAATGGGTGCTGGATGCCAGCGTCATCGCGATGCCTGAAGGTCCGGACATCTTCTCGGAAGGTAAGAAGATGCCGATCCTTGGGGGCAAGACCAACAATGGCTGGACGCATCTGAGTGAGACGGGTGACACGTTCACGCGCAGCTTTGATCGGCCGGGCATCGCGTTCAGTCTGGACAAGCCGGTTCTCGGGCCCGGCATCCCGGCCAGTGCGCTGCTGGTTTTCGAACTGATCGACAAGTCCGAGATCAAGGGCGAGATGATCCTGGCGCTCGTGGAAGGCACTCGGGTGCGGGTCGTCTCGGCCCGTCCTGCCGGCCGCGGGTTCAAGCTGTCGCAGGTGGACCCCGATTGGCAGTCGTCGCTCGCCAAGGAGGGCAATGTCAGGGTCGCGAAGCTTTCGCAGATCGAAATGTCCTGATCGACTGTCGATCACACTGAATGAAAAGGGCGCTTCCGAGCGCCCTTTTTTTCGTCTGTTGCAAGGCCAGATCTCACCAGCCCTTCGCAAAAAACGTCGTCTTCGCGAAGGGCTAGCGAGGCATTCATCTGGGCGACCTCCCCTTCCCCTTTTCTTGGCCAGACTGCCGAGCGGCGCTGCTGGATCGCGCATCGTACAGGTCCCAGTCTGATTTCATGCTGGCGGTGTGACCAGGTTCGATTTCCTGTGCGATCTGGCGAAGTTTCTCGTTGGCCCGGATTTGCGCAGACAGTCGTGCTCGTTCGTCGCGGTTGCCGGAATCGTTTGCCTTGATCCATTGGTCGAAGACCGGATCGATGCCGGGCACGAGTTTGCGCGTGTGCTGGGGGTCGCTCGAACTTGCGATCTCGTGAATGCGCGAAGGGTCGATCTTGATGGTCGCGCGTTCGCGTTCCGCGGGTTTGCGTTCGTCCTTTTTCGGCGCGCGACTTTCGTAGCCGCTGGGCTGATATGTCCGGAAGTCCGGGATCTCGCCTTCGGGCAAGTCGGGCGTGGGCATGATGATCTTGCCATCCACGATCTTGAAGAGACCAAAGTCGCCGTCCTGTCCGGCCTCGCCATCGTTGCCCTTGCTCGGTTGGGGCGCTGCCTGTTTGCGCGGATCCACTGCGTCGAGCCTGGCCTGGACCAATGCATTCTCCATGGCGCGAGCCACTTCGGGATCACGGGCGAATTGCTCTGCGATCTGCTGCAGCTCGGCCGGAGCCGATTTGATCAGCTGGTGACTGCCGCCCTTCGCACTCGCTTCGACCTTTGAAGGATTTTTCGCGAGATAGGCCGTCAGGCGTTTGACTGAACGATCATGCGTTCGCCCAATACCTTCGATACGCGATATCGATCGAGCGTCTTCGATGGTGATGTTTGTCGGAAGGTTGAAGAGCGCGGCGTCAGCCTTGCTGAATGTGAGCTCGAAGCGGCCGTCGGTCTTTGCGATCTGGGGACGAAGATGTTTCGCACGGATCGTTTCGATGATGTGCGAGGGATCGTTTGCAGGCTTCCGTGCGGCGGACCTTTCGGGGTTTGCGGCCGCGGCCGGTTTCGCCTCGGCGGGTTCGGGTTTTGCTGGCGCCGGGACAGGCGGTGCAGGTTCGATGCTCTTGTCGCCGGCTTTGCTTGCATGCGCCTGGGCTGATTTTGCCTCGCGCTCGGCCAGAAGCCGCGCTTGCGCCGCCTTCAATTCTGCGGCGATTTCCGGTTCCTCGGCGAAATTGGCAAAGGCTGCCTGCAGCGTTCGGTCGCGGGTTCCGATTTTGAAACGCTCGGCATTGGTGAGCATGAAATCCTGGTCGCTCGGTTCCTGTCGGAACTGGATCATGCCAGGGTTCTTCTGGATTGCGGTTACGAGACTGGAGATCATCGCTTCCTGATGGTCCATGATCTTGGTCAGACGCTTTTGCGCCGAACGATAATTCGGAGCGTTGATGATCGGCACATCGGACGGTGCACGATCACGCGGCACGATGCCGTTCTCGCTGATAACGAGGCGGCGATTGAGTTCGACGATGCGGTTGATGAAATTGTCGATGCTCGAATTTCCGACAGACGCGGCGGCGGGCGCCGGTGTGGGCGCCTTGGCTGCCTGGCGTTCTGCGATGGAAGCAGGAGCGGCGGACTGCTCCGCCGAACGGCGAAGCTGGCGTCCGAGCTCGATGTGACCTTCGATGACAAGTTTAGCGGTTTCGGCCGTGCGCGAGTGGCGCATGGCTGCGTCCTGGCTGGTCGTGATCTGTGAGATCTCCCGGCCCATCATGACCTCGATGCCGGCGAGATGCATTTCGGCCTCGGTTAGCTTTGCCTGGTATCGCGGTTTGCTGGTTCGCTGCCGCTTCGTCGCGCGGCCATCGTCGATCGCGCCGAGATGCTTCCTCGCCATCTTGGCAACCTTGTTCGCGCGCGAGCGCAACCGGTCGATGTTCTCGGACATCTGCTTTGCGATAGCTCGGTGCTCGGCGGCGACGCGCTCGGACTGCTCCCACCGGATCAGCTCACGGTCGACCTCCTTGCGATCCTGGTCGGAGAGCTTGGCCGCACTTAGTCCGGCACGCCAGAGCTTTAGCTGGTGATCGATCCGCGCCTGGTCTGCACGGGATTGCGCCTCGAGTTTGCGTTGAATGAACTCCCACTGGTTCGCCTCGTTGCGAACACCGGTTTCGGTGGGCACGCCATTCGATTCCAGGGACGCAGCCTGGGTGCCGAGATGTTCGTCGCTTTCCTTGTGGATGCCCATCTCGCTGTAGCGGCGTGGGTCGACACGCCGATCGATGCCTTCAGCCTCGAGTTCGCGGTTGGTCAGATGCGCGAGATTGCGACGGAGCATCGGCACGAAGTCGCGCTTGTTGCAGTCACGGTCCTTGGGCTGCGCGAAGGGGTGTGAAGTCTTTCGATTACGGCACGATTTCTGTACGTAGCTGTATGGGACGACAAAATCCCATGAGCCGAGGTATTTGGACAGATCTGTGGCGATGGCTCTTTCAGCGATCGCATGTCTATCTTTTACCTGCTTGGCTGCCTCCGGAGAAGGTTCGACGAGATGGTCATCCGCTTTGCCAGTAAAGCGCTTTGCCGGCCGGTCGTGATAAACGAGATGGAAGTGCCAGTTTCGGTCGTCGTTGGTGTGATCGGGCGCGTGCATGACAGCGATGTGCGGGAGGCTCCGCGCTTCGAACTCTCGCGTAAAATTTTTGAGGATCCTAACGCGGGCTTCGTGCGAAACTTCATGGGGCAACTCGCCAACGATCCTGAACTGGACGCGCCCACCTCGGCCGTCCTCGAACTTGGCGCCAAAGCTGGAGGCAGCTTCGCGCTCCTCGCGGGCTGCCTTCTGTTCGTCGCTTTCATTGGCAGGCCTTCGCTCGCGAGGCTTCCAGCCATGGCGCTTCATAACCTTGCGGACGGCATCGTTGTCGCGGGTTGAAATCTTGACGATCTCATTTGGGTCGGCCGCTTCGATCGCATCGTGAAGAGGCTTGGGGCAGTCCGTGTCCGCTTTGACCTTCGACCAGAACTCTTCGTTCCCGGCTATGCGTACCAGCATTCGGTCAGCCGATGGATTGCTTTCTGCTTGCTCGACCAGCTTCCAAAATTCACGTCGCTCGACTGGGTCGTCGGAGATGTTTGAAAACAGCACGGCAGAGCCGTTCGGATCGTGCGCCAAGGCCTCCTCGCGTTCGATGTAGGCACTTGCCTTACCTCCGGCACCAAGATCCTCGTAATCGCGCTGTATGGCCTCTTGAGACGGCTCCTCGGGCACCGGCGCTTCGAGCCCAAGCTGACGGGCCAACTCGGGATTGTTTTTGGCCTGTTCGA
>JAPYSD010000621.1 GCA_029936705.1 Croceicoccus sp.
AGGCCCGCAGCAACAGGCGGAAGGGGAACCGGCCCCCGAACCGGCGGCAGAGGAGGTGGCGCCCGACGCCGCCGACCCCGCCTATGACGAGCCGGTCGAACTGCTCGACGGGAGCATGGCGCAATGAACGATACCGGTCTTGATCCCGTGACACCGATGGACCGCCCCGCCGACCATCCCCCCGCGCCGACCGGCAGGGTCGCGGTGCTGCTGGTCAACCTGGGCACGCCCGACGCGGCGGAAAACGGCGCGGTCAAACGGTACCTGGCGGAATTCCTGTCGGATCGCCGCGTGGTGGAAATCCCGCCCATCGCGTGGCAGCCGATCCTGCGCGGCATCATCCTCAACACCCGCCCGAAGAAATCCGCCCATGCCTACAGCCAGGTCTGGACGAAGGACGGCTCCCCGCTCGCCGCGATCACCCGCCGCCAGGCAGAAGCGCTGCAGGAACGGCTGGGCGACACGGTCCGCGTCGACTGGGCGATGCGCTATGGCAGGCCCGCCATCGCGGACAAGGTGCAGGCGCTGAAGGACGCAGGCTTCGACCGCATCCTGTTCGCGCCGCTCTATCCGCAATATTCGGGCGCGACGACGGCCACCGCGGTCGATGCGCTGGGCGCCGCGCTGGCCGCGATGCGCTGGCAGCCCGCGATCCGCACGCTGCCGCCCTATCACGACGATCCCGCCTATATCGCCGCGCTGCACGCGGATATCGCGCGCCAGGTCGCCGCGCTTGAGTGGGAGCCCGAGGTGCTGCTGCTGTCGTTCCACGGCATGCCCGAACGCACGCTACACCTGGGCGATCCGTATCATTGCCACTGCCGCAAGACCGCGCGCTTGCTGGCGGACGCGATGGCGAAAACCCACCCCGACCTGCGCATCGACGTCACCTTCCAGTCCCGCTTTGGCCGGGCCAAGTGGCTGGAACCCGCCACCGATGTCGTGCTGGAGGCCGAGGCGAAGGCCGGTACCAGGCGGCTGGTCGTCGCCGCGCCGGGCTTTTCCGCCGACTGCCTCGAGACTCTGGAAGAGCTGGCGATGCAGGGCCGCGACCAGTTCACCGGCGCGGGCGGCGAGCAATTCGCCGCGCTCGAATGCCTGAACGACGGTGCGGCGGGGATGGAGATGCTGGAGACGCTGATCCGGCGCGAACTGGGCGGCTGGGCCTGAACGCATCCGAAAGGATGAGGTGCATCATAGTTAATAGCAAATGCACCGCCGCGCCCGCCGTGGCATGACCCAGGCAAGGGTCAGGGACGGCAAGCAGGGTGTCGATGGACGGCGAAACGGTCGATCTGGAGCGGCTGAGGGGACATTTCGGGATTTTCGTGAAGCGCGCGGTGGGCGATCCGCGGCGGCTGCTCGGCCTTGCGAAAAGCGCGGAGCGGCTGGGGCTGTGGGAGCAGTCGCGCCAGCTGCTGATCCAGGCGCGCGACAGCGCAGAGCCGGGATCGGCGCAGCACCGCGAGATCGTCGAACGCATCGCGGGGGCGATACCCGCGTGGCACTGGTCGATGCTGTGCGACACCGCGCGCAACGCGGCGTTCGAGCGTGCGATCCTGCGCGCGGTCCGTCCGGGCGACCGCGTGCTGGACATCGGCACCGGATCGGGCCTGCTGGCGATGATGGCGGCGCGCGCGGGCGCGGGCGAAGTGCTCGCCTGCGAACGGGATCCGCTGCTGGCCGATGCGGCGCAGCGGATCGTGCAGGACAATGGCCTCGCCGACCGGGTCCGCGTGATCTGCGCCAGCTCGCACGAACTGGATCCCGGCGATGACGCGGTCGGCCGGTTCGACGTGATCGTGGGCGAGGTGCTGGGCAACGATGTGCTGCACGAAGGCATGCTGCCCACCATGAAGGACGCCGCGGCCCGGCTGCTGCGCCCCGGCGGGCGCATGGTGCCCCCCACGGCAGAGATCGTGGCCGCGCTGTGCGATTGGGGCCGTTTCCGGCCGATGGGCCGCATCT
>JAPYSD010000622.1 GCA_029936705.1 Croceicoccus sp.
GGCCAGCACTTCGTCGACATGCTCGACCGGAACGATTTCCAGACGCTCGACGATATTGGCCGGAATCTCGACCAGGTCCTTCTTGTTCTCCTCGGGGATCAGCACGGTGGTGATGCCCCCGCGCAGCGCGGCGAGCAGCTTTTCCTTGAGCCCGCCGATCGCCAGCACGCGGCCACGCAGCGTGACTTCGCCCGTCATAGCGACATTGGCGCGCACCGGGATGCCCGTCAGCGTCGAAACGATCGAGGTGACCATGCCGACACCCGCGCTCGGCCCGTCTTTGGGCACCGCGCCTTCGGGAAGGTGGATGTGGATGTCCTTGTGGCGGAAGATCGAAGGTTTGATGCCGTAATGCGGCGCGCGGGCCTTCACGAAGGAGAACGCGGCCTGCACGCTCTCGTTCATCACCTCACCCAGCTTGCCGGTGGTCTTGACCGCGCCCTTGCCGGGTACGGTCACGCTCTCGATCGTCAGCAGTTCGCCGCCAACCTCGGTCCAGGCAAGACCCGTGACCGCACCGATCTGGTTCTCCTCATCCGAAACGCCGTGGCGGAACTTGCGCACGCCGGCGAAGTCACCGAGGTTTTCGGGCGTGATCACCACGCTTTCGACCTCGCCTTCCAGGATCTTGCGCAGGCTCTTGCGCGCCAGGCGCGCAACCTCGCGCTCCAGCGTGCGGACGCCGGCCTCGCGGGTGTAATAGCGGATCAGGTCGCGCAGCGCCGGTTCGGTCAGCTCGAACTCGCCCTTCTTCAGCCCGTGCAGTTCGACCTGCTTGTCAATCAGGTGACGCTCCGCGATCTCGACCTTCTCGTCCTCGGTATAACCCTCAAGCCGGATGATCTCCATGCGGTCGAGCAGCGGCTGCGGCAGGTTCAGCGAGTTCGCCGTGCAGACGAACATCACGTCCGACAGGTCGTAGTCGATCTCGAGATAGTGGTCCTGGAACTTGGCGTTCTGTTCCGGGTCCAGCACTTCCAGCAGGGCGCTGGCCGGATCGCCGCGGAAGTCCTGTCCCAGCTTGTCGATCTCGTCCAGCAGGAACAGCGGGTTCGACGCGCCGGCCTTCTTCAGATTGGTCACGATCTTGCCCGGCAGCGACCCGATATAGGTCCGGCGGTGACCGCGGATCTCCGCCTCGTCACGCACGCCGCCCAGCGACTGGCGCACGAATTCGCGGCCCGTCGCCTTGGCGATCGAACGGCCCAGCGAGGTCTTGCCGACGCCCGGAGGTCCGACGAGGCACAGGATCGGCCCCTTCAGCCTGTTGGTGCGCGCCTGGACCGCGAGATACTCGATGATCCGGTCCTTCACCTTGTCCAGCGCATAGTGATCGGCGTCGAGCACTTCCTGCGCCCGGCCGATGTCCTTCTTGACGCGGCTCTTCTTGCCCCAGGGCAGGCCGAGCAGCACGTCGAGATAGTTGCGGATCACGGTCGCCTCAGCGCTCATCGGCTGCATCGAACGCAGCTTCTTGAGCTCTGCCGTCGCCTTGGAGCGGGCCTCCTTCGACAGCTTCGCCTTCTCGATCTTCTCGGCCAGTTCGGCCAGCTCGTCGCCGTCCTCGCCCTCGCCGCCCAGCTCGGACTGGATCGCCTTGAGCTGTTCGTTGAGGTAATATTCGCGCTGCGTCTTTTCCATCTGGCGCTTCACGCGGCCGCGGATCCGGCGCTCCACCTGCAGCACGCCCAGCTCGCCTTCCATGAAGGACAGTGACATTTCCAGCCGCTTCACCGGGTCACGCTCGGTCAGCATGGCCTGCTTGTCGCTGACCTTGGCGGCGATATTGGCGGCCACCGCATCGGCAAGGCGCGAGGCATCATCGATCTCGCCCAACTGCTCGCCCGCGTCGGCGGACAGCTTCTTGTTCAGCTTGGCGTAGTCGTTGAACTGTTCCAGCACCTGCCGCATCAGGGCCGACACCTCGGTCCCGCTGGCGGTGATCTCGTCCATCAGCTCGACGC
>JAPYSD010000623.1 GCA_029936705.1 Croceicoccus sp.
CGCGCTCGAAACCGATCCGACCCTGTGGGACTTCGCGTTTGCGAAGGGCGTGCTGCTGGCGACGCCGACAAACCTCGTGGCTATTGCACGGACTGTCGCACAGGTCTGGCGGCAGGACGGCCTGGCGAAGGAGGCGAAGGAGATCGGGCGCATGGGCGGCGAGCTGTACGACAGGCTGGCCGTCGCGGCCGAGCACATGAAGCGCGTCGGTTCGGGGCTGGAGACGGCAGTCAACAATTACAACAAGTTCGTCGGTTCGTTCGAACGCAATGTCCTGTCCGCCGGCCGCCGGTTGAAGGACAAGCATATCGAGATCGGCAAGCGCGAGATCGACGATGTCCCGCAGGTCGAAAGTTCCCCGCGCTATGGGAACAGCGATGTGCCCGTCTTGCCTCGCGGCGACAATGCTGCAATTGCGCAAGCTTCGCCCCAGGACTGAAACGGACTACGGATTCTAATACGCGATGAAACTCCAGATTGCTGGACTGTGCAGCCTTGCCCTTCTCGTGAGCGCCTGCGGGGATGGCCCCGCCGATGAAGCGCCCGTCACCGAACCGACCGCGCCGGTCAGCGAAGCGCCTTCGCTGTCGGAAGCAGCCGCCTCTGCCGAGGGTCCTTTCGCACCCAAGGACGATTGCGGCGATCTCTACGCCTTCGACAGCTTCCGCGGCCAGCTTCGCCGCGCGATCACCTTCCAGAACGCCGACAGCCTGACCGCGCTGGTCGATCCGAACGTCAAGCTCGACTTTGGCGGAAACGGCGGGATCGACGAGCTGAAGAGCCAGCTTGCCGACGACCCTGAGCTGTGGAGCGAGATGAGCGATGCGATCGCGCTGGGCTGCAGCGCCGACGGCGATACGGCCGTGACGATGCCGTGGGTCTTCGCCAACCTGCCCGAAGGGGCCGAGGCGACCTCGACCTATCTCGTCACCGCGAACGACGCGCCCGTCCGGGCCGAAGCGGCCGAGACGGCGGAAAGCAATGGCACGATCGGCTGGGACCTCGTCACCGTAAGCGAAGCGCCTGCCGAGGGTGCCGAGTTCGTCGAGGTCAGCACGCTCGACGGCAAGACCAGCGGTTATGTCGCGGCGGAAAGCCTGCGTCCTGTGACTGACTATCGCATCCTCGCCAATCGCGGCGACGATGGCTGGAAGGTGACGGCGTTCGTAGCAGGCGACTGAACCGGATCGAAGGCGCGCCGGGAGGGTTGATCTTCCCGGCGCGTTTTCGCACATGGTTTAGCGCAGCGCCGCCAGTGCTTCATAGGCCAGCACGGCCCCGGCCACGGCGGCATTCAGGCTGTCGGCCCGCCCCAGCATCGGGATCGTGACGCGCAGGTCGCAGGCCATCTCGTACTCTTCGGGCAGGCCGCGCGATTCGTTGCCGACCAGCAGGAAGCACGGCGCTGCATAGGGCGCGCCGCGATAATCGACCGCGTCGCGGAGCGATGCGGCGACAAGCTGGCCGCCCGGGCCGCCGCGCAGCCACGGCAGGAATTCCTCCCACCGTGCAGCGGCGAGCGGGACCGTGAAGATCGCGCCCATGCTGGCGCGCACCGCCTCGACCGAGAACGGATCGGCGCAATCGTCGATCAGCACCAGCCCGCCGGCACCGACCGCATCGGCGGTCCGCAGCATGGTGCCCAGATTGCCCGGATCGCGCAGCGCCTGCGCCGCCAGGAACAGGGGCGCGGCGGCGCGGTCCAGCTGGTCCAGCGAAATATCGAACTCGGCGAAGACGCCGCACACCGCTTGCGGATTGTCCTTGCCGGTGATCTTGGACAGCGCGGCCTCGGACATGGCGAGAACCTCGCCGCCCGCATCCTCCACCGCCGCGATCAGCGCATCGAGCAGCGGGTGCGGATCGCGCCCTTCCGCCATGGCCAGCATCTGCGGCAGGCGCCCGCTTTCGCGCGCATCGGTCAGCAGGCGCAGCCCCTCGGCCAGGAACACGCCTTCAC
>JAPYSD010000070.1 GCA_029936705.1 Croceicoccus sp.
TCGATGCGCTCTCCCGGGGCGCGGAAGGGGCGGGGGCGGGCTTGGTAGCCATCTGTTCGCCCAGCGCGACGATGCGCTGCGCGACGTCGCGCTGCTGCGGCGTGACGAGGAAATCGTCCCACACCGGTTCCATCAGCGCGGCGAAGGGGGCGTGGTCGACATCGTTCACCTCGACCCCCGAGGCGATGATATTGGCCCGCGCGCTGGTTACCCGCGCGTCCCACAGCTTGCGCATGTAGCCCACGGATTCGCGCGCGGTCTGGCGGATCAGCTGCTGGTCGGGCGCCGCCAGCCTGTCCCAGCTGACCTTCGACATCAGCAGCACTTCGGGCGTGAAGAGGTGTTGGGTCAGGCTCATGAACCGGGCGACTTCATAGTGGCGCGCGCTTTCGAAGCTGGGCCAGTTGTTTTCCGCCCCGTCGATCACGCCCTGGGCGAGGGCGGAATACACCTCGTCGAAGGGCATGGGGACGGCGTTGGCGCCCAGCGCGTTGACCATGGCGAGATAGAGGTCGGACGAAGGCACCCGCAGTTTCAGCCCGCGCATGTCGGCGGGCGTGTGGATCGGGCGGCGGGTGTTGTAGAAGCTGCGCGCCCCCGAATCGTAGAAGCACAGGCCGATCATGCCCTGCGCCTGGAAGCTGGCGAGAATCTCGTCCCCGATGTCGCCGTCCAGCGTGCGGCGCATGTGCGGGACCGAGCGGAAGATGAACGGCAGCGAGGGCGGGATCGTCATCGGCTCGACCGAGTTCAGCGGCGCGAGATTGACGCGGTTGAAATCGATGCCGCCAAAACTGGTAATCTCCAGCGTGTCACGTTCATTGCCCAGCTGCGCGCCGGGAAACACCTTGATCCCCAGCCGTCCATCGGTGCGTTCGGCCAGCAGACGGCCCATGTATTCCACCGCCTTGACGGTGGGATAGTCGCCGGGATGCGTGTCGGCCCCTGTGAACAGGCCCGACAGGCGCGGCTGGCACCCTGTCAGCGCCAGCCCGGCGGCTGCGGCGCCGCCCGCGATCAGGCGGCGGCGGGAAATGGCGAAACGCTGGATCATGCGATGTCCGGATCGAAGGCGCGGAAGGTGAAATCGCGGAACTTCGCGGTCCCTGCCCGCGCCGCGTAAAGCCCGGGGCGCAGCATCAGGAAGCCGCCGCGCACGTTGTGGTGATAGCCCGACACTTCCATTCCCCTGTCGAAACGCCGCCATGTCTGGCCGCCGTCGCCGCTGGTATCGAACACCACGATGTTCCGGTCGTTGGTGACCCGCATCCTCATGCTTCGGCCATGGGGGTTCAAGGGTCGGGCGCGTTCTATCCCGTATTGATGAGTGACGAAGCGGTCCTCGTCGAAACCCAGCCCTGCGTAGAGCCTGTCGTCGTAGAACAGGATTAGCCCGGCGCGGCCGCCCGGTTCGATCGTAATGTCGCATTCGAACATGTAGCTGCGGTCGCCCGCCGTGATCAGCAGCGGCGAGCCGGAGGAGGGCGCATCGCCCTTGCCCTTCAAATGCAGCGTGCCGTTCGAGACGCTAACCCGCTTTGCCTCGTCATCGGCAGGCTTGAAGAACGACCACTTGGTGCCGAGCGCCAAGGGCTGCGAGAAATCGTCCGATAGCGCCATGCCGTGCGGCAGCCTGTCGCCGCCGCCGGGCGCCGGGATCGGCTGCGACAGATCGCCGCCCGTCATCTCGAACCAGCCGTCGGCGGTAAAGCGCACCGGATCCATCAGGCACTGGCGGCCCAGCGTCCAGAAATCGTTCTCGTACCCGTGATAGAGTGACCACCAGCTGCCGTCGGGCGCCTCTACCAGCGAGGCGTGGCCGCGCGACCACCATGCCTCGCGGATGTCGGTGGTGCGCACGACCGGGTTGCCGGGGTGATCCTCCCACGGGCCGTGCAGCGATTTCGAACGGGCCGCGATCACCATGTGCCCGGTCGGGGGGCCGGCGGTGCCGCCGACCGCGGTGATCATGTAGTACCAGTCGCCGATATGGTGGATCTTGGGGCCTTCGGGCGAGAAACCCTCGACGATCCAGTCGGCCGGATAGCGCCACGGGTCGTAGACATGCTCGACCTCTCCGGCCAGCGAGAGATTGTCGTCCGCCAGCTGTACCCGGTCACCGCCCGACAGGAACAGCCAGCGCGAACCGTCCTCGGCCACGGCGTGGCACGGGTCGATATGGTCCGGCAGGCCGAGCGGGATCGGGTCGCTCCACGGCCCTTCGATCCTGTCGGCCCAGGCGACGAAGATGTCGTTCCGCGGCTGGGCCTTTACCGGGATGTAGAGCAGGTATCTGCCCTTGTCCTTGTGCAGGCTGGGCGCCCAGACCGATCCGATGTTCCTGTGCAGCGCGGGTTTCAGCGGCTGCCAGTTCACCAGGTCGCGCGAATGCCAGATCAGCAGGCCGGGATAGGCGTCGAAGGTGGAGAAGGTGACGTAGTAATCGTCCCCGTCCTTCAGCACCGCCGGATCGGGCCGGTCGCCCGAGATCAGCGGGTTGAGATAGCGCCCGTCGCCCAGGTCGGCGATGCGCTTGCCTTCGCCGTCGCGGCGCCAATTGGTCGCGCGCGGGGCAGGGGACACCGCCGACCGTGCCAGAACCGGTGCCGTGCCCGTACCGCCCATCAGGCCGGTGAGCGACAGCGCCGCGGCGCCGCGAAAGAGGTCCCTGCGGCCCGTTCCCGTCATGCGAAGCCCGTAGTTCGTGCCCAGTCGCGCCACAGTTCGGGCCAGTGGCCGACCGGCTTGCCGACAGCCTTGCGCAGGCCGAAGCCGTGGCCGCCGTTCTGGAACAGGTGCGTTTCGACCGGGATGCCGCGCGCCTTCAGCGCGGCGCGCAGCAGCAGCGCGTTCTCGACCGGGACGACGTCGTCATCCTCGGCATGGAGGATCCAGTGCGGCGGGGCGTCGGCGGGGATGTTGCGGTCGGGCGAATGGGCGGCCTCTGCGGCTTGCGACGGATTCTCGCCCAGCAGCAGTTCGCGCGATCCGGCATGGGCAAAGCGCGGGTCCATGGTGATGACCGGATAGATCGGCGCGGCGCAGAAGGGCTTGGCCGAAAGCCGGTCCGCTTCGTCCCCGGGTTCATAGGTTTGCGCCGCGAAGCGCGCGGCGAGGTCGGCGCACAGGTGCCCGCCGGCGGAAAAGCCCATCGCGCCCACGCGTTCGGGGTCGATGGCGAATTCGCGGTGGCGCTGGCGGATTACGCGCATCGCGCGCTGCGCATCCTGCAGCGGCACGTCGGCGCGGTTCGCCCAGCCATCATAGGGCAGGCGGTAGAACAGCACGAAACAGGTGAATCCGCGCGCCGCGGCCCAGCGCGCGAATTCGTAACCCTCCTTGTCCACGACGACATGGCGATAGCCGCCGCCGGGCGTGAGGAGGAGCGCCGCCCCGTTGGGTATGTCGGGGCGGAACACGGCGAGGCGCGGCACGGAAATGCCGAGCACGGCCCGGTCGGTGACGAGCGGATCGGAGGACCGCTCCGTCGTCACTTCTTGGGGGAGGGAGCCGGGGGAACCGGGCGCGCCGTCCGGCCACACCTCGCTTGGCCACAGGTCGATGGTCTCGACAGGTTGCGGGAGGCCCGGAGAGCGTGGGCCTCCCGCGCTCGGCGGTGCAGTTTGCGCCTCACCGCGAGCCGGTATCAGGGCGGAAAGGGCAAGCCCGGCGGCAAGAACCGATCTTCGATCCGAATTCATCGCGCGCAGACCCCGCCCTTTCCCATCGATCACATCTCGAACCGGGCACCGAACATGATGATCCGGCCGAAATGGTTGTTCTCGTAGTTCCGCTTCGTATCCAGATCGGTCCAGCGATAACGATAGTCGTCGGTCAGGTTGGTGCCGTCGAGCATCAGTTCGACGCTGTCGGTCAGCTGGTAGCGGATCGCCGCGTCCAGGTTGAAGGTCGAGCTGTACCCTTCGAGGAAGTTGCCGTTGCCGCTGCCCCCGGTGTTGTACCCGTCGCGATAGGCGCCCGACACGCGGACCGAGAAGGTGCCGTTGTCGTAATAGACGGTGCCGTTGGCCGAGTATTTCGAGACGCCCGCGAAGGTGACGGTGCGAACCTCGTCGTCGTCGGTCGTGACGTCCTGCGAACTGTCGACATAGGTGACGTTGCCCAGCACGCCGAAGTCGCTGACGAAACCGTCCGCGAAGGCCGAGAAGGGCAGGTTGAAGCCGACCTCGACACCCTGGATGACCGCGCCTTCGCCGTTGACGGTGGTGCGGGCGATGAACTCGCGATTGGGATCGGCGCCGTTGACCACCGCGTCATAGGCGGGCGTGCCGTTCGTCAGAAGCGAGGTCGGCAGGCCGCTTTGCGCATAGGTGATCGTCTGCACGTCGCTGAGCGGGAAGCTTTCGACTTCCTTGCGGAACAGCGCCACCGACGCGATTGCGCCCGGCGCGAAGTAATATTCGAAGGCGACGTCGTAGTTCCACGCCCGGTACGGGTCGATGAACGGATTGCCCGACGAGATGCCGAAGTTGAACTGGTCGACCGAACCGCCCGGCGTCAGCGAGCCGAGGCTGGGGCGGGTGAGCACCTTGGCGACGGCGCCGCGGACGATGAAATTGTCCGCCGGGAACACGTTCAGGTTGATGGCGGGCAGCAGGTCGTCATAGCTGCGCTTGACCGTGACGAACTGGCCGCTGTTGAAGCCGCTGGAGGTCTGGTCGGTGTGGGCATAGCGCATGCCGAAATTGCCGCTGATGCGCACGCCGGGATCGATCTCGAAGCCGGTCTCGAAATAGCCGCCCCACACTTCCTCGGTCACGCCGCGCTCGTCGCCCTGCTGGGTGACGGCCGGAATGTCGTAGAGGCCGAGGAAATCGGTTGTCGCATCGAGGTCGGGAACGACCCAGCTGTTGGTATTGCCCGAAGGCTGGCCCGCGTCGCCCAGCTCGAACTGCTCGGCAAGGTCGGCGGTGACCGGCGCGCCATAGGCGCCGTCGGCACAGGCGAAGACCGAGCAATACTGGCTGTCACGCCGCGCGCCCGTGGTGAAGAAGTCGAATTCGCGCCAGAACGGGCCGGTCTTGAACGTCAGCCCGTCGGTCGGTTCGAACTCGAGGTCGAGGGCGACGGTCTTGAATTCGTTGTTCACCTGGCTGGGACGGTCGCGGAATTCGGCCAGCTGGAAGTTGGTCGGGTCGGTGACGTCGGTGCCGAAGGTCAGCAGCGGGAATTTCTTGTCGCTGTAGTCGTAGGAATAGACCCCGTCGCGGTCGTCGAAGATGATCGTCGTCTCGACCGGGATGCTGGCGTCCGACTTCGAATAGCCGCCCGACAGGCGCGCCATCAGCGTGTCGGTGACATATTGCTCCAGCTTGCCCGAAACCTGGTAGAACTCGGTCTCGCTTTCGCGGTGATAGCGTTCGTTGCGGATCCAGGCATTGTTCAGATCGCCGCTGACGACATTGTTGTCGCCGTCGATGACATAGTTGGTGAGGTCGATGTTCGCCTCGTTCGAGCGGATCAGCACCTCGCCCCAGTATTCGTCGCGGTCTTCCTTGAAGTTCGAATACAGGCCGTCGATCTCGATATTGGTCGTCTCGGTCGGCTGGAACTGGATCGCGCCGGTCGCGCCCAGGCGTTCGCGGTCGTGATTGACCAGGCCATAGCGCGGGATGCGCGGGTGGAATGCGGTCGCCACCTCGTTGCAGCCGCCGTCGGTGGGGTTGGCGCGGCAATCGGTGCCGTCGACCGAGCGGAAGACATTGGTGAAGCGGTAGCTGCCGTCGTCCTGCTGGGTGATCGACCCGTCGGTCCAGCGGACCGAATTGTTGCCGAGTTCAGGAGTCTCGTACTTCGACCATGCGACCGAGGCGGAGACGCCCAGCGTCTCGTCATCGTTCACCCACGCGGCCAGGCCGGCCAGGCGCGGGGCGAGGTCGTCGTTGAGGTCGTTGTAGCGGCCCTGGACCGAGCCGACGATCTTGCTGCCCGCGCCATAGGCCAGCGGGTTGCCCGTCGACAGGTCGATCACCGCGCCCAGCGACCCTTCGTCGAGCGAGGCGGAGGCGGTCTTGTGCACGACGATCGAGTTGAACAGTTCGGACGCGAACACGTTGAAGTCGAACGCGCGGTCGCGGTTGGCCGATGCACCGTCGGTCGAGGTGGCGATGGTCTCCATCCCGTTGACGCGCACGCGGGTGAACTGCGCGCCCAGGCCGCGCACGGTGATGGAGCGGCCTTCGCCCGCGTCACGTTCGATCGCGACGCCGGGGATGCGCTGCAGCGATTCGGCCAGGTTGGTATCGGGGAACTTGGCGATGTCCTCGGCGACGATCACGTCGACCTGGCCGACGGATTCGCGCTTGGCGGCGATGGCGGCGTTCAGCGACGCGCGAAAGCCGGTCACGACGATCGCGGTATCGGGCGAGGTCGCTTCCTCGACCGCCTCGTAGGCGTCCTCGGCAGCGTCTTGCGCGTCCTTGCTGGCGGCGTCCTGCGCCTGTGCCATCTGCGGCATCATCAGCGCGCTGCCGATCAGCAGCGAAGCCTTGAAATTCACGAAACTGCGCTTGGTCCTCATGGTATCCTCCCCATCGTGTTCCGAGCAGGATGACACCGGTTACCTTTCGCCGTCCAGAAATTGGCGCCTGGCAATCCGAATCTCCCACCCGGCTTTTGGTAACCGGTGTCATTATGTATTGCCGCTGCCGCCTCACTCTGTCAAGAAACAAGAAAATGGGAGAATGATTGATGTCGAAAGCTTCGTATTTCCGCGGTTTGACCGCTGCCGTCGCGGCGCTGGCCCTGACGAGTGTGCCCGCGATGGCACAGCCCGGCGACCCCACCGAAGGGGGCAAGGGCGGCAAGATCGTGCGCGTCACGACGCTGGCCAAGGACGGGCCGGGCAGCCTGGCCGCTGCGCTGGCGATGAAGGGGCCGCGAATCATCGTGTTCGAGGTGGGCGGCGCGATCGACCTGGAACGCAGTGGGCTGGTGATCGAGGAGCCGTTCGTGACCATCGCGGGCCAGACCGCGCCGTCGCCGGGCATCACCATCCTGCGCGGCGGGATCGACGTGAAGGCGCATGACGTGAAGATCAGTCATCTGCGCGTGATGCTGGGCGATGCCGGCCAGGCCAAGCGCAGCGGGTGGGAAGCCGACGCGTTCTCCACCGTCGCGGCGCATAACGTGGTGGTCGAGAAC
Organism: Croceicoccus sp.; assembly: GCA_029936705.1. Taxonomy (GTDB): domain Bacteria; phylum Pseudomonadota; class Alphaproteobacteria; order Sphingomonadales; family Sphingomonadaceae; genus Croceicoccus. Next base: position 7,165 of record JAPYSD010000070.1, read on the forward strand.
AACACCTTCATGTGGGCGGTGGACGAGGACATGTCCGCCAGCGGGCCGCGCTTTACCGGCGACACGGTCGAGGAATGGCGCGAGGGCACCAGCCACGACATCACCTTTCGCCTGAACTTCGCCGCCGAGGGGCTGGCCGATTCGAGCCATCCCAAGGGCGAGCATTCCAAGGGGTCGCTGATCCACGACAATGCCACCAATATCGTGTTCGACCGCAACATCTGGGCGCACAACGTCGAACGTTCGCCGCTGGTGAAGGGCGGGGCGCAGGTGCTGATGGTCAACAACTTCATCTATGACCCAGGCCTGCGCGCGGTGCATTACAATCTGATGGACCTGGAATGGATGGGCCACCCGCATGTCGCGGGCGAGATTACCGCCGTCGGCAACGTGATGCGCGGCGGCAATTCGACGTCAGAGGACTTGCCGTTCCTGATGCTGGGCGGCGTGGGCGACCTGAAATATTACGGCCGCGACAATGTGGCGGTGGACCGGCACGGCGAAAAGCTGCCGATGTTCGGCACCTATGGCCAGACCGCCGCAAAGCTGATCGAGGTGGACCAGCCGATGGCCGACCTGTCGCGCTTTGACGTGCTGCCCGCGGGCGAGGTGGAGACGACGCTGCTGCGCCACGCGGGCGCGCGCCCGTGGGACCGTACGGACGAGGAGATCCGCGTGCTGTTCTACATCGCCGAAGGCCGCGGCGAGATTATCGATTCGCAGGACGAGGTGGGCGGCTATCCGACCTTTCCCGAAACGCATGCGCCCTTCGTCCCGGCGCAATGGGACCTGGCAACGATGACGCCGAAATCGGGCCGCTATCCGGGGCAGAGCGCCGAGGCGCAGGAATTCCTGAGCACGCGCGACCGCGCCATGCGCGAGCAGGCCCAGTGACCGCGGCGCGCATCGCGCCCGTGCTGGCGGCGCTGATCTGTTGTGGCTGCGCCGCCGCGCAGGGGCAGGCAGGTGCCGCTGCGGGTGCGGGCGCGGTGGCCGCGCCGCCGATGGTGGTGGTCAGCGAAAGCGACGTGATGGTGCGCGAGGCGCCGCCGCATGGCGCGATCGGCATGTCGACCGCCTACCGCATCAGCGACGCCGCGCCGCAGCCGCGTACGATGGAATTCCGCCGCCGCGTCCTCGACGTGGGCGCCGCCATCGGCGAGCACCCGATCAGCCATGACGAGGTCTATTACGTCACGGCGGGCGAGGGCGTGGTGATCTCCGACGGGGTGGAGGCCGCGCTGAAGCCCGGCATGGCCGCCTATCTGTACGAGGGCGCGGTCGTGGGCATGCGGCAAACGGGCGACCGGCCGCTGTCGATCGTCATCGCCTATCCGGTGGCGGCCAGATAGGGCCCTAGATGCCGGGCTGGATGTAGGGCGCGGCCGACCACATCTCGCGCTGCCATCCGCGCGGGTCGTTCGCCATGGCGATGCGGTCCTCGGCCACCATCAGCGTGGCGCGATCGGGCAGCGTATAGGGCGTCCAGTTCGTCAATCCCGGCGTGCCGGTGCGGGCAAGGCCGGTGAATGCCTTCATCATCGCCGCGCTGATTTCGCGCGCGCGCCGGCCGGTGCCCGAAAAGCTGCCGGGCGCGTCCAGCGTGCCGAAGACATAGGGCAGATCGTCGGTATGCGCGGCGCCGCGCTGCGGATCGACCGGGGATTCGCGGTCAAGCTGATAGACCCAGGTCTCCGCCGCGCCCGCCAAAGCGCGCTCGTCCGCTTCGATGAACTGGCCGGGCCAGCTGCGTCCGTCGGTGGTGGCGGCATAGAACACGCGTTCGGGCGGCCAATCGGGGTAATGCGCGCGATATTGCTGCACGACGTAATCGGGGCGCAGGTCGATGCGGATGTTGGGGCGGATCCGCTCGGCGATATTCGTCCAGTCGATGCCCTGCAGGAACGGACCGTCGGGGCTGATGAAGGCCCGCGTCTCGTCGGTCGTGTTGCCCAGGATCATCGGGATCGCCAACGACTGCGGCGCGGCATCGGGCCAGAACGGGTGGCGCGGCAGGTTGGTCATGTCCAGCACCGGCCCGAAATACAGGCTGCCGCCCAGCACCGGGTCGGTGGCGTCCAGCCCAGCGACCATTTGCTCCGTAGACAGCGCCTGCAATGCCTCGACATCGCCCACCGGCACACCGACCTGCTCGAAGAAGGCGGTGATGCGCTTCAGCGCGTTGGTCGGGCCGCTGGCGGTGACTTGCTGCCCGCTCATCGTCGCGGCGGAATGGAACAGGCCCTTGGCGGCGGGCATCGCCATCAGCGTCGCGATCTTGGCGCCGCCGCCGGACTGGCCGAACACCATCACGCGGCCGGGATCGCCGCCGAATTTCGCCGCGTGGTCGCGCACCCATTCCAGCGCCGCGATCAGGTCGAGCTGCCCCAGATTGCCGCTGTCGGCATAGGGCGCACCGAACGGCGCAAGCCACGGATAACCGAAGACGTTGAGGCGCTGGTTGACCGAGACGACCACGACATCGCCCTGGCCTGCCAGGTGCTGGCCATGCGTCACCGGGTCGGTGACCGTGCCGCCGTTGTAGGCGCCGCCGTGGAAATAGACCATCACCGGGCGCTTCGCCGCGGGGCTGAGGTCGGGCGTCCAGACGTTGAGGAACAGGCAGTCCTCGCTCACCGGCTCGTCAGGGGTGCCGCGCTGCGGGCAGATCGGGCCGAATGCCTTGGCGGGCGTCGGTTCGCTGGCGAAGGGCAGGCGAACGGGGCGGGCGAAGCGTTCTGCCACGGCGTAGCGAATGCCGAGGAAGGCGTTGATGCCGGCCTGGCGGATCCCCTCGTACCCGCCGACGCGGGGAGGGGAGGACCGGCCCAGCGCCGGGGCGGCGATCAGGCCGGTGCCGATCAGCCCGCCCTTGAGCACATGGCGCCTGCTGGCATGGTCAGCGCCGGACATCGCAGTCCACCGGGTCGAATGCATCGATATCCTCCTTGGTCACCAGCACCATGTCGCCCGGGATGCCGTGCTTCATTGCGGCGAGGGCGAGGCCCGATTTCGCCATGTCCTGCGCGGAACCGTCCGCCAGCCAGCTGTGCAGCATGCCCGCTGCATAGGCATCGCCGGTGCCGATGCGGTCGACGATGTTCTCGATCCGCATCTCGTCGGTCTGCCAATGCGTGTCGCGCAGGTCGATGCGTGCCGCGATGCGGTGGGTGCCAGCGGTCTCGACATGGCGCGCGGTGCTGGCGATCAGTTGCAGCTTTGGGAACGCCTCGAAGGCCGCCTCGCTCGCTTCGCGCCGGCGGTCGGGACCGTCGCCTGAGAAGTTGGTGCCCAGCAGCAGCGAGATGTCGCGGTGGTTGCCGATCATCAGCGTGGCCTCGGCCATCAGCTCGGTCAGGATGGCGCGTGGGTCGCTGTCCCATGCGTCCCACAAATTGGCGCGGTAATTGCCGTCGAAGCAGATCGGCACGCCCGCTGCCTTTGCGGCGG
>JAPYSD010000624.1 GCA_029936705.1 Croceicoccus sp.
ATCTCGTCCTGCATGTTGGGATGGGGCCAATCCGTACCCCAGAGCACGCGGTCGGGATAATCGGCGACCAGCGGCGCGACCGCTGCGGCGAAATTGTCCCACGGATCGCCCATGCCGCCTTCCTTCTTGGCATCCAGACGTTCGGGGCAGGTGGCCTTGAACCAGATGTCGTCGCGGCTATCCAGCAGCGATCGGAACGCCTTCATGTCCGGTCCGTCCGGTCCTTGCGTCACGTCGGGACGGCCCATGTGGTCGATCACGACCGGCACGGGGATCTGCGCGATAAAGGGGCGCATTTCCTCCAGTATGTCGGCCTCGAAATAGATCACGACGTGCCAGCCTTCGGGCAGGCGGGCAGCGACGTCCAGGAACTTGTCCTTGGGCGCGTTGTCGACCAGCCGCTTGAGGAAATTGAACCGGATGCCGCGAATGCCGCCCGCGTGCAGCGCCGCCAGATCGGCCTGCGAAATATCGGGATCGACCACCGCGACGCCGCGCGCCTTGGGTTTCCCATCCGGGCCAATCGACCGGGCTATCGCGTTCAGCGTGGCGGCATTGTCGGTGCCGTGGCAGCTGGCCTGCACGATGACATTGCGGTCGAAACCCAGGTGATCGCGCAGCGCGAACAGCATGTACGGCCCCGCATCTTCGGGCAGGTACTTGGCCTTGGCGCTGAAGGGGAAGTCGGCCATCGGGCCGAAGACATGGCAATGCGCATCGACCGCGCCCGGCGGCGGAGTATAGCTCGGCTTCGACGGAGCCGGATGCCACGAGGTAATTCGGTCAGACATAGACGGTCCCATCCATCAGCTTGCGCGCGGTGCGCAGCAATGCGCTCGAGGTTACATCGCCATTCTCGTCCACTTCGAGAACGCAGCTCATTTCGCCGCTGGGATGCTCGATGGCGAGGGTCTTGCGCGGCCCGTCCGGAATATCGGCGACCTCTGCCGCGGGCGATCCCTTGACGAGGCAGGCGGTCGCGGCGGTCACTGCGCCCAGCACGCCGATTGAGGCATGTGCGCGGTGCGGAATGAACACGCGCGTCGTGACCGCGCCGCCGCTGCGGGGCGGAGCGACCAGCGTCATCTTGGGCACGCTCTTGTCGGTGACGTCGCCCAGGTTCATCAGCGGCCCGGCGGCCAGGCGGATAGCTTCGATCTTCTGGCGGACGGGGGCGAAGGCGTCGCTTTCCAGCTCCTCGCGGCTTTCATAACCGGTCGCGCCGACATCCTCCGCCTTGAACACGATGCACGGCATGCCGTTGTCGATCAGCGTGCAGGCCACGCCCTCGACCTGGTCGACCGGATTGCCAGTGGGCAGCAAGGCGCCGCAGGACGATCCCGCCGTGTCGCGAAATTCCAGCGGAATTGGCGCGTGGCTGCCCGGCACGCCGTCGATCCGCGCATCGCCGGCATAGTTCACGCTGCCGCCCGGTGTTTCCACCGTCGCGACCGCGACCTGGCCGGTGTTTTCCATGTAGATCGACACGCGGGTTTCCTCGCCCGTTGCCGTCACCAGCCCGCGTTCGATGGCGAAGGGGCCGATGCCCGCCAGGATGTTGCCGCAGTTCTGCGCGTCGGACACGACCGCCTTGTCGACGAAGACCTGCAGGAACAGATAGTCGACGTCGATCCCCTCGCGCTGTGACCTGGATACGACCGCGACCTTGCTGGTCAGCGGGTCGGCGCCGCCCATGCCGTCGATCTGGCGCGGATCGGGCGATCCCATGACGCGCAGCAGAAACGCGTCGCGCGCCTGCGTGTCGGCGGGAAGGTCGTCCTTCAGGAAATAGGCGCCCTTGGACGTGCCCCCGCGCATCCACATGACGGGCGCGCTTGTCCGGGCGTCCCTGTCGCCGCCTTTTCCGGGACCGGTGCCCGATTCTGACGAAGGGGCGGGATCAGACATATTTCAGCCCTTCCTTTTCCAGCCGTTCGCGCATCTTG
>JAPYSD010000071.1 GCA_029936705.1 Croceicoccus sp.
CCCACCGTACGTTCGCCATGTTCGACCAACTTGCACAGCACCATCAGGCGGCGGCCATTGCCGATCGCCTTGAGTGTCTGGGCCACGCCCTCTGCCTTTCGTTCGAAGGCGGCGAGATCCATCGGGGGTTTCAGCATGACGGCATATTCCTTATTAGGCCTTGCTAATATAGAAGATGCTAATATATAGTCAAGGTCAGACACAGGAGGTTTTTCATGACCGAACCCCAGACGGCCAAGCCCATTATCGAGGCTTTCTTCGACGAACCCACCAACACGATCAGCTATCTGGTCGCCGATCCGGCCACGCAGATCGCCGCCGTGATCGACCCGGTGCTCGATTTCGACCTCGCCAGCGGAGAGGTCGATGTCGCCTCTGCCCGGCGCATCCTGGACCGAGCGGCGGAGAAGGGCTGGACCATTGCGATGGTGCTCGAAACGCATGCGCATGCAGACCATCTGTCCGCCGCGCCCTTCATCAAGGCGAAGACCGGCGCGCAGATCGGCATCGGCGAACATATCCGCGATGTTCAGAAGATCTTTCGCCCGATGTTCGCCTTCGACGACATGAAGACCGACGGATCCGATTTCGACCGCCTGTTCGCCGATGGCGAGCGGTTCTCGATCGGCGAGCTGGAGGTCGAGGTGATCCACACGCCCGGCCATACGCCCGCCGACCTGGCATACCGGATCGGGGATGCGGTCTTCGTCGGCGACACGCTGTTCATGCCCGATTACGGCACCGCCCGCGCCGACTTTCCCGGCGGCGATGCGCGCCAGCTCTATCGGTCGATGCAGCGCTTGCTCAGCCTGCCGGACGATACGCGGCTGTTCATGTGCCACGACTACAAGGCGCCGGGCCGCGACGAATATCGCTGGGAAACGACCGTCGGCGAACAGCGCCGCAGCAGCGTTCACGTCCACGACGGCGTGAGCGAGGACGAGTTCGTCGCCATGCGCGAGGCGCGGGACGCCACGCTTTCGCCGCCGCGCCTGCTGCTCCCCTCGATCCAGGTCAACATCCGGGCGGGGCACTTCCCCGAAGCGGAGGAGAACGGCGTCCGCTTCCTGCGCATCCCGGTCAAGATCAGGGACGACGCGCTGCCCGGCTAATGTCGCCTGGGTTCCGGTCCCCGGCGATCTCGGGGCAATGCCCGATGGCCGCGAACTGCACGCCGCGCTCAGATGCGCGCATGGCAACGGGGGCGGTGACGCGATGCGACCACGGGCAAGGAACAGGATCGCTGTCACGCTTATCATAAGCGGCGCGGTCCTGCTCCCGCCGGTCCAGGGCCGGGCGCAGTCGCTGCCCGAACAATTCGCGATCGTGTACCGCGAGGCCAATCCGTCCGAGCGCGACACGATCGAGGACATCGCCAAGCGGCTCTATCCCGACCGGCGGGACGAGATCGACGACGTGATCGACGCGATCGAGGACGAGGAAAAGGCCGCGACCGACGAGGCGAGCTTCCTGAAAGGCTGGGAAGGCGAGGGATCGTTCGGCGCCAATCTCGATACCGGCAATACCGAGGAATGGGGCGTGAACGCGGGGCTGGAGGTCACGCGCAAGGACAATCTGTGGGAACACCGCTTTTCCGCCGACATGAACATTCGCGAGGTGAACGATCAGCGGACCGAGGAGCGGCTGGGCGCAGGCTATCGCGCGCGGCGCGACTTCACTGATTCCCCCGTCTTCGCGTTCGGGTCGGTGGAATATGAACGCAACCCGTTCCAAGGCATCTCGCGCCGGTTTACCGAGGTCGTCGGCGCGGGCTACCAGATCGTCGACACCGACGACATCGACTGGGAGGCATCGGGCGGCCCGGCCCTGCGGCAGACCCGCTTCACCGACGGCAGCGAGGAAAACCGGCTGGCGGCCTTCCTCGATTCCAGCTTCAAGTGGGACATCACCGACACGCTGTCGTTCAGCGAAAAGGTGACGCTGGTGCTGGACGAGGTGAACAGCACGCTCACCACCTCGACCGCGGTCACCACCGATTTGTACGGCAATCTGTCCGCGCGGCTGTCGTTCGATACGATCTACGAATCCGATCCCGCGCCCGGCACGGTGTCGTGGGACACCAGCACGCGGCTCAGCGTCGTGCTCGGCCTCTAGCGGTCAGCCTGCCGGGGGAAGGCCCTGCCGGTCCGCATCCTCGCCCTGCTCGACGCGGAAAGTGGCCCAGATCTCGCTTTCGGGCAGGCCTTCCTGGATGTCGTCGGCGGGATTGGGATCGATCCGCATGCCCTGGCGGTGCAGGTGCGCCTTGGCGATCATGTTGGCGGTGATCGGGGCCGAGATGAACAGGAACAGCGTGATCAGCAGTTCGTGCGCGGTGAAAACTCCGTGATAGACAGGGAAATAGATCATCGAGGCGACCAGCACCCCGCCGACGCCCAGCGTGGTCGCCTTGGTCGGCCCGTGCAGCCGCGTCATCAACGAGGGCAGGCGCACCAGCCCCCACGACCCGATCAGCGCGAACGCGGCGCCCAGCAGGATCAGCGCGGAAATCAGGATGTCGGCGAAGACCGTCATGCCCATCACTCCACGATGTCGCCGCGCAGCAGGAACTTGGCATAGGCCACCGTCCCGACGAACCCGACCATGGCGAATAGCAGCGCGGATTCGAAATACATCGTCGTCCCTTCCAGGATGCCGAACAGCACGATCAGCGCGATCGAGTTGATGACCATCGTGTCCAGCGCCAGGATGCGGTCCCCGCGCGTCGGCCCGGCGAACAGGCGCCAGACGTTGAGCAGGATCGCAAGGCCGATCATGAAGAAGCCCAGGGTTATGGCGGTGCCGAGGATGGGGCTGATCATCTGAATATCCTCTTCAAACGGGATTCGTAGCGGGCCTTGATCCGGGCAACCTCTGCCTGCGGATCGCCGACGTCCAGCGCGTGGACCAGCAATGCGTGGCCATCGGCGGAGACATCGGCGGACACCGTGCCCGGCGTCAGGCTGATCGTACCCGCCAGCGTGGTGATCGCCTCCGGCTTGCGGATGTCGAGCGGGATCACCAGCCAGCAGCTGTCGAGATCGCGGTTGCGGCGGAACAGGATCAGCCACGCCACCTGGAAATTGGCCACCACGATGTCCCATGTAACCAGCCCGATATAGCCCAGCAGCGGCATGCCCAGATGGATGAGCGGCTTGTCCCGCCAGTAGGGCGCGGTGAACAGCGGCACCAGGAAGCCGACCAGCAGTGCCATCACCACCGTCCCGACGCTGAGCGTGTTCGCCAGCAGGATCCAGACCAGCACCAGCAGCCCGGCAAGGGCAGGGTGGGGGAACAGGCGCCGCATCATCACTTCGCCTCCATCTCGAACGGGGGCTGGTCGACCAGCACCGCCTCGATATAGCTGCCGACCGCGAACAGCTGCGCCGAGGTCGCTTCCGCATTGCGGGTGACGGGTCCGGCGAACACGGTCAGCGCCGCCAGCAGCGCGCACAGCACCCAGGCGGGCGCGCTGGCCCAGGCGGGATCGGGGGAGGCGTGTATCTCCGTTCCGTCGCGCGATTTCCAGAACAGGATGCTGCCCGCCCGAGCCAGGCCCAGGATGGCGATGAACGTCCCGCCCAGGATCGCGGCCCAGATCCATGCGGCCAGCGGATCGTCGGCGCTGGCGGCCAGGATCAGCAGCTTGCCGATAAAGCCCGACAGCGGCGGCAGGCCCGCCAGCGCGATCGCGGCCAGCATGAACAGCGCGCCATATTGCCCCATGCGCGCGAACGGCCCGTCGGGCGTCAGCGCATCGTCGGTATCGCCCCGCGCCCGCGAAACCAGGTCCGCGACCAGGAACATCAGCGCGCCGGCCAGCACCGAGTGCGGTAGGTAATACAGCCCCGCCGCGACGGTGCCCGGCTGGAACAGCGCGATGGCGGACAGCAACGTGCCGGTCGATCCGATGATGCCGAACGCGGCCATCAGCCGCATGTCGCGGGCCGCCAGCACCCCGACGAAGCCCGCCACGATGGTCAGCAGCGCCGCGGGCAACATCCAGGTGGCAGGCGCCCAGGCGGCGGCGCCGGCCTCTGCCCCGAAGATCAGCACGGTGGTGCGCAGGATCGAATAGACGCCGACCTTGGTCAGGATCGCGAACAGCGCCGCCACCGGGGCGGAGGTGCTGGAATAGGCGCGCGGCAGCCACAATTGCAGCGGCAGCAGCGCGGCCTTGAGCGCGAAGACCACGATCAGGACCTGCGCCCCCATGCGGATCAGCGGCTGGTCGCCCGCGGGCGCGGTCGCGACGCGCAGCGCCATGTCGGCCATGTTGAGCGTGCCGGTCATGCCGTACAAGATGCCCAGCGCGATCAGGAACAGCGTCGAACCGACCAGGTTCACGACCACGTATTGCACGCCTGCCTGCAGCCGCGCCGCGCCCTGGCCGTGCAGGATCAGGCCATAGCTGGCGATCAGCAGCACCTCGAAGAACACGAACAGGTTGAACAGGTCGCCCGTCAGGAACGCGCCGTTGAGGCCCAGCAGCTGGAACTGGAACATCGGGTGGAAATGCCAGCCCCGCCGGTCGAGCTGCGTGATCAGCGCATGGACCAGCACGCACAGCGCCAGCACGTTCGTCAGCAGCAGCATCATCGTCGACAGCCGGTCCAGCACCAGCACGATGCCGAAGGGCGCGGGCCAGTCGCCCAGGCGATAGACGCGGATCACCCCGTCCGATGCCTCGGCAAACAGGGCGATGGCGACGGCCACCAGCGCCGCGCTGGAGATCAGCGAGAAGATTGCGCACAGCCGGGTGTTGCGGACCACGCGAATGATGGTCAGCGCGGCGACGACCGCGGGCAGCAGGATCGGGACGATGGTCAGCATCAGTGATTGGCCTCGCCATCGGTCAGGTCGACATCCTCGTTCGACCCGTCGACATGGTCGGTCCCGCTTTCCAGAAAGCTGCGCAGCGCCAGCACCACCACCAGCGCGGTCATGCCGAACGAGATCACGATGGCCGTCAGCACCAGCGCCTGCGGCAGCGGATCGGTGTATTCCGCGCCCTTGGCGTAGATCGGCGGCTTGTCGACCACCAACCTGCCCATCGAGAACAGGAACGCGTTGATCGCATAGGACAGCATGGCGATGCCCAGCACCACCGGAAAGGTACGGCCCCGCAGGGTCAAATAGATGCCCGCCGCGGTCAGCACGCCGATGGCGCTGGCGACCAGGAATTCGACGCTCATTGCGATGCCTCCGGCGCTGCGGTTGGCCCTGCGTCTGCCCTGCGGCTGGGATCGATGTCCATCGGGTGCCGCGACCTCTCGGCCTGTTCGGCGCTGTGGGTGGCGTTGGACAGTTGGGCCAGCGCCAGCATCACCGCGCCCACCACGGTCAGCGCGACGCCGGTGTCGAACAGCATGGCGGTAGCCAGCTCGATCTCGCCCACGAAGGGGATGTGGAAATAGCCATAGGCGCTGGTCAGGAACGGCTTGCCGAACGCCAGCGAGCCCGCGCCCGTTGCCGCCGCCATCAGTACGCCCGTCGCGATCAGCGCATGCCGCTCGGTCCGGCGACGTTCCTCGGCCCATTCGAAGCCCGATGCCATGTACTGGATCAGCATCGCGATCGAGAACACCAGCCCCGCGATGAACCCGCCGCCCGGCATGTTGTGACCGCGCAGGAAGATATAGATGCCGACCACGATCGCCATGGGCAGGATCAGGCGCCCCGCGACGACCAGCATCATCGGGTGGCGTTCGGGCGACCGGATGATGCCGTCCATCAGCGCCAGCATGCGCCGGCCCGAAACGCCGCGGCCCGCCGGCTGCAGCAGGGCAAAGATCGCCAGCGCCGCGATGCCCAGCACGATGATCTCGCCAAACGTGTCGAAGCCGCGGAAATCGACCAGGATCACGTTCACGACATTGGTGCCCCCGCCGCCGGGCTTCGCCAGCAGCCAATGAAAGGCCGAGATCGTCTCGCCCTGCGGCCGGGTCATCACCGACCACGCCGCCCAGCCGACGCCCGCGCCGCCCATGATGCCCAAGATCGCATCGCGCAGGTGGCGAACGGTCGAACTGCTGGTCGGCGGATGGCGCGGCAAAAGATGCAGTGCCAGCAGCAGCAGCAGGATCGTCACCGTCTCGACCGAGATCTGCGTCAGTGCCAGGTCGGGCGCGGACAGGAAGATGAAGCCCAGCGACACGACCAGCCCGATCACGCTGATATAGACGAGCGAGAGGAACCGCTGGCGGTGCGAGATCACCACCGCGACGGTGCCCGCGACCAGCGCCAGCCATGCCAAAATGGCGACCGGCGGGGCGGGAATCGTCGCCCGCCCGCCCGCGACGAAGCCGCCGACAAGCTGCGAACCCAGCGTCATCCCTTCAAGCCCGAGCACGATGACGAAGGCGAACAACACGAACAGCATGCGCTGCAGCGATCCGTTGTGCAGGCCATAGGACAGCACGCGGGCGCCGCGGACGGCGCCGTGAATGCCGCGGTCGAACATGCGCTTCGCCACTGGAACGGGCAGCGCCTGCCACATCCGGTCGAACGCGCCATAGCGCCACAGCATGACCAGGCCGCCCGCGACCGCGATCGCGCTCATGAACAGGGCGGGGGTCAGCCCGTGCCACAGCGACAGGTGGAAATAGGGCGGCTCGGCGCCGATCACCGCTGCGGAGACGGACTTCACCAAAGGTTCTGCCATTAGGGCGGGCAGCAGGCCAATCAGCACCACCAGCACCACCAGCACGGCGGGCGGGCCCCACAGCCCGATGCCCGGATCGTGCGGCGGCTTGGGGTAATCGTCGCGCTTCGGCCCGAAGAACACATGCGCGATGAAACGGAACGAATAGGCCGCCGAGAACAGCGCCGCGATGGTCGCCACCACCGGCACCAGCCAGCCGATGCCCGCCCAGCCGGTATGCGCCGCTTCCTCCAGCATCATCTCCTTGGACAGGAAGCCGTTGAACGGCGGGACGCCCGCCATCGACAGCGCCGCGATGGTGCCCAGCGTCGCGGTGATCGGCATCAGCGCCGACAATCCGCCCAGCCGCCGCGCATCGCGGGTCCCGACCTCGTGGTCGACGATGCCCGCGTTCATGAACAGCGCCGCCTTGAAAGTGGCATGGTTCAGGATGTGGAACACGCCCGCGACCGCCGCCATGCGCGATCCAAATCCGAACAGCATCGTCAGCAGCCCCAGGTGGCTGACCGTGGAATAGGCGAGCAGCCCCTTAAGGTCATCCTTGAACAGCGCGATGAACGCGCCGATCAGCATGGTCACCAGCCCGGTCGTCGCGACCAGGTAGAACCACAGATCCGTACCCGACAGCACCGGCCACAGCCGCGCCATCAGGAACACGCCTGCCTTCACCATGGTCGCGCTGTGCAGATAGGCGCTGACCGGCGTGGGCGCGGCCATCGCGTGGGGCAGCCAGAAATGGAACGGGAACTGCGCCGACTTGGTGAAACAGCCCAGCAGGATCAGGACCAGCGCGACCGGATACAGCGGCGATGCCTGGACGACGTCCCTGGCCAGCAGGATCTGCGTCAAATCGTACGACCCCGCGATGCGCCCCAGCAGCACCAGTCCCGCGATCAGCGCAAGGCCCCCGCCGCCCGTCACCGCCAGCGCCATGCGCGCACCCTGCCGTCCCTCGGCCAGATGGCCCCAGAAGCCGATCAGCAGGAAGGACGACAGGCTCGTCATTTCCCAGAATACCAGCAGCATCAGGATGTTGTCCGACAGCACGATCCCCAGCATCGCGCCCTGGAACAGCATCAAAAAGGTCAGGAATTTCGCGGTGCTGTCCGACGCGGACAGGTAATGCGCCGCGTAGATCACGATCAGCAGGCCGATGCCCAGGATCAGCCCGGCGAACATCAGCCCCAGCGGGTCCATGAAATAATGCGCGTTCAGCCCGATGGCGGGCACCCACTGGATCCGCGTGGTCACGACCTCGCCCGCCAGCACGGCGGGGGCCTTGATCATGACCAGCACGAAGGCGGTCAGCGTGAACAGCCCCGCGATCAGGGCATGGATATTACGCGGCGCCCTTGCCGCCAGACCGATGGCGATGGCGCCAAGGAACGGCAGGGCGGAAATGAGCAGCAAGTCCAACGGGAACTCCGGCTATCGAACTTCAGACCTACGGGACGGGCCGGGATTTGGCCCGCGTTTGCGCCGACGGGAGCGCGACGGTGCTGCGATACAGCATCGGCGGCGCATGTCCATGGCTGCGCCCCGCGAAACCGGCCGGATTGGGCAAAACCGTACAGGGCGGGGCAGGGGTGCGGGCCGGGCGCGTCCAGACGGCGATTCGCGCCCGGAAACCCGGCGTTAACCGTGATTTCCGGCCTGTACCGCGCCAGAGCGCAAATTTTTTTCGCAAATGATTAACGGCAGAATTAACCGTCAAGACGCGCCGATCTGGCCGGACAGTCGAATCCGGCCCGGCGCACGCGGTCCTAACGGGGATGGTTAACCGGTTCGACACGGGAACCGAGGCGTGACCTTAAGGGTTTCTAGCGACAAGACACAATCTGCATGAGGTAACCCGAGCCATGTACACGCCAAGCTACCGCACGAGTTCGCCCGACCGCTGGACTCTGCCGCGCCCTTATTCCGATGCTTCACAGCGCTTTATGAAGTTCGGCGCCGTGCAGCCGATGCACGAACCGACCCTCTGGCAAAAGCTGTTTCGCGTCGGCTGATACGGCCCATGGTGCATCGGGCACCTCGCCGTCGCAAGATGCCGAAAGATTAACGGCCAGCGTCCCCACCGGGCGCTGGCCGTTTTCGCGTTAAGCTTCGGCACGAAATCGCCGGACCCTATTCGCCGCGCAGCGCCGCCAGGAACGCGTCGCCGCGCACCAGCTTGAAGTTCTGCGTGGCATTGCCATCGGCGTCGGGGCCGTTGTCCCCGTCCTGCGCGATGAAGATGCCGTCGGGAAAGGCGGGGCCGAAACTGCCCGCCGCGAACTCGATCCCGTCGGTCTCCGAGGTTCCGTCGATCCCGGGCCCGTCCACGATCCGCACCCGTCCGACATACTCCATCGAAGGCAGTGCGAAGGCTGCATAGGCATTGTCGCCCTGGCTCGACGCGATCAGATAGCCGCCGTCCTGCCCCATGGGCGCGATGGCAAGGCCCTCGACATCGGGCACGATCGCGGTGCCGTCAGCGCGCGCGAACAGTTCGCCCTTTGGTGCCGCCTGCGACAAGTCGAAACGGTGGATGCCCACCACTTCCTCGCCGACATAGAGCATGTTCGTCCGCGGATCGACGACGCAGCCCTCGCTCTGGCTGGGAATGTCGAAAATGCGCGTCGCAAGGATGGTGGGGGCCTGAGGCGTGCCGCCCAGCACCGCCTCGATCACCGGGCCCTGCTTGGTGACGACATAGGCACGCGCCAGCTGGTCGCCGCTGGCGGCAGGCGCCATGCAGAAGCCATAGGCCTCGCCGCTGCCGACAGACAGCCGCGGCCCCTGCGCCAGCTGCCCGTCCGCTGCCAACGTGAAGAACGCGATCGCGGGCACCGCCGCATCGGTCCGGTCACTCGCCGCCACCAGCACCGTGCCATCCGCCAGCGAGACCAGATCCACGTTGTTGAGCAGCCCCGCCGGGACGAAATCAACGACCGTTCCGTCCAGCGCATAGCTGTACAGCCCCGCCTTCTTGTCGGTGCCCAGCAGGATGCTCTTCGCCGGATCGGCCGGATTGCGCCAGATCGCCGGATCGTCGGCGGCATCGGCATTGGCCGTGCCCACCGGCACCGTCTCGGCCGCGGCCGCGACGCCGCCCGTCGGCCAGGGGGAGGGCGGCCACGCCGTCTCCCCCGCGCAGGCGGCCAGCAGCATGGCCGGGGCGATCGCCGCCCCGACCCGGATCGAAATGTTCATGGCGTTTCCCCTGTAAGACCCGCGCCGCATCAGAAGTTCAGCCGCGCGCCGAACTTCATCGTCCAGTTGTATTCCTCGTACTGGTAGAGGTTCCGCTGCCCGCCATAGGTGTTGTAGGCGAAATATTTCGCGTTGTTGATGTTCACCCACTCGTAATACAGCTGGACGCCCTCGTTCAGCCGCAGCCGTGCGCTGAAATCCATCTGGAAGTGATCGTCGACATAGCGATCCTCTTCCGCGTCGCTGCCCGCTTCGTCGAGATACTTGTCGCGGTACGTTCCCGCCAGGCGCAGGCTGAGCGGACCCTTCTCGTAACCCAGCACGCCGTTCAGCGTATGTCTGGACGAGGAAGGCAGCATGATCTGCCGATAGGTGTCGATATTGTCGAGATCGGTGAAATCGCCGTCCGGCAGCTCGCCCGTCGCATCGGTGTAGGTGTAGTTCGCCTGCACCAGGAAGCCCGACAACAGGCCCGGCAGGAAGTCCAGCGCCTGCGAGGCGGAAAGCTCCACGCCGAACACCTCGGCGCCGCGGCCGTTGATCGGGATCGTCGCCTCGTCGAAGGCGATGCCGTTGAACACGCCGGATTCGTCGATGTTCACGTCGACGATGTAATCCTTGATGTCCTTCCAGAACACCGCCGCGCTCAGCCCGCCATTGCTCGACATGTAATATTC
>JAPYSD010000625.1 GCA_029936705.1 Croceicoccus sp.
GATCGCCACCTAGAGGACGCGGAATCGAGCGCCGACATGATTATCGATCTGCTCAACATCATCGAGCGCATTGCCCCGCCCGTCGTAGTCCTTGAAAACGTACCGGGGATGCTGAAATCTGCCGCCTACGAAATCGCGTGCCTGCGGCTCAAGCGTTGGGGCTATACCCGCTACCAACATGTCGGCGATGCCCGCGACTATGGCGGCTACACATCGCGTAAGAGGGCCTATGTCGTCTTCTCCCAGCTCGACGCCCCTTTCGAGTTCGAAAAGCCCTTCAGCGGCCGCGACAAAGACGCCTGGGCGATCGTTGAACCGCACCTGCCCAACTGCCGCGACGTATCCGCGTCCAAGTCCCTTCAGGACGGGAAAGCTTGCGGGAGACTGCGCCCGGTGCGCCCCGGTGCCCGCACGCTGCCAACGCCAGTGAAGAGCCAGGCCCGCATGGCCAAGGATTCAATCGTCATTGAACCCGTCGATGACCAGTTTCTCTTTCCCAGCGAAGATCTGCTCAAGGCATTTCTCGGAATTGAGAAGACCAACCTCAATTCCGTGAGCGCGACCATCGCCAGCGAAATCATCGGTCAGTCGATTGATGGTCCTCATCATGCCTCCATAATCCGCTCAATTACTCGGCATGTTGCCGCCTGGCGCGAGCCGCTCGCGCTGGCCGCATAGCGAAGCGGCGGTCCGGAGAGATTTGGGCCCGCACCATCCTGCTTCCTATAACCATCGGCTGGCGCGTTACGACTTCACCCCGATATGTCCGCGATAGAGTAAATTCTGAGGGGAAACTCAGCGAATGGAATTTTCAGAAGCGAGAGCGCCGGCTTCGCGTTACCCATTCTGGTCAAGGTATGTGCCAAATCAATAGTCCCGGCATCGACCTCGTCTTCGAACAGGTCGTTCACATGACCCTTGTCGAACCGGAAACGTAATAGCACTTACCGCTCGGTAAGCTGGGCCTTCATGCCTTTGAAAAACCTCGCTCAGCTACGACGAAGCGGGGTTTTTCTTAGCACCACTCATTGTATCCCACTTCGTATCTTAATGGAGCTTCAATGCGAGATTTCATCGCCTTCTGCACGTTGTTGGCGTGCATCATCATCTTCGTTGCCGCCGTCATCGCCCTCTTCAAGCCTCTCCCGAAACTGAAACTGGCCACTAAGAAGGACGCGCTCATCGGTCTCGGTATCGCCTTCGGACTTTTCATCGTCACCGCCATTGTCATTCCGTCCCCGGACGGCGAATCCGCCGAACAGGACGAAATCGATCTCGCTGACGGCGATACGGATCAGCAGCCAACCTTGACCGTAGATCTGGAAGCCTTCAGCGACCGCTTCGATATGTTCGCCGAACAAGCAGATCTGCCTTGGCGGATGGAGCGCCCATCCGTCGAGGACGGCACCTTTTCCCATACGATCAACGAGAACCTGGCCCTGATTGGAAACGTCGGAGCCAAGGACAGGATCACGCAGATCCTTTTGATCGGCACCGGAGACGGCAGCGTCAGCAGCGGCATCGAGGTCTTCATGGCCATGACCGTCCTCTATTGCACGACAAGCCAAGCTGAGGACATCAAACAGTGCGGACCCAAGGTGCAGCGCCTTCTCCAAAGCTTCGAAGACGGCGGCACAGCCGTCGAAACCAAGAGCGACGGGGTCGTTTATAACTATATTCGAACACCTGCGACCGGGAGCATGATGACCATCACTCCATCAGTCGAAAGCTGATTGCGCAGACAACGGCCGCAACCCCCCGCGCATTGACGGACCGGCTCGCGTAACCGACGAACCCCGCCTCGGCATAGCCAGGCGGGGTTTCTCTTTTCTGCCATAACCGGAAAACGCAGGCGCCTGAGATATCAGAGCATCAAGAGATGGATCGTCCCGGCCGGGCCGGAGGGAAAAATTCCTTCGGCAAGACAGGGTGAAATTGGCTTC
>JAPYSD010000072.1 GCA_029936705.1 Croceicoccus sp.
GGATGGAACGGCCACGTCATGAGCAATACGACGGAAGGCCTGAAGCGAAAGATCCAGAGTGCCGACGATCTCCAGTCCGTCGTCCGGACAATGAAGGCCCTGGCTGCATCGAGCATCGGACAATTCGAAAGATCCGTTCGCGGATTGGCCGATTACCAGCGCGCTGTTGAACTTGGGTTGGGCGTCTGCTTTCGGCAAAGCGCGCGCCCGCTTCCAGCGCGCGGCGAAGAACGACACGGGCACAACAAAGCAGTCAGCGCGATTGTTTTCGGGTCGGATCAAGGTCTGGTGGGTCAGTTTAACGACGTGATCGCCGAGCACGCGATCACGACCCTTGCCGCGCTTCACGGCAAATGCTTGGTGTGGGCGATCGGCGAACGTATTTCTGCCCGCCTGGCGGATGCCGGATTGCAACTAGTGGGACTCTTGCCAGTACCCAGTTCAATCCAGGCCATCGCCTCGCTTGTCGCGCAGGTTCAGTTGGCCAGTGAAACGCAAGCAGCCAATGGTGCAAGTCTGTGGGTGTTCCACAATCGCCCGTTGCCCGGCTCTCTATATGAACCGGTCGGGCAGCGATTGTTGCCGCTCGACACACAGTGGCAACAAGATCTGCTCAACATCCCCTGGCCCGCCCAGAATCTCCCTGAAATCGTAGGCGCCAATTATCCGGCAACGAGCGCCTTCATCCGCGAGTTTCTGTTCATCTCACTCTTTCGGGCCTGCGCCGAGTCTCTCGCGAGCGAGAATGCGAGCCGGCTGGTAGCCATGGAGCGCGCCGACAAGAATATCAGCGAATTGCTCGAGCAACTGCGCGCCGCCTTTCATCAGCTGCGCCAGAGCGACATTGATGAAGAACTGTTCGATGTCATCTCCGGCTTCGACGCTCTGGCATCATCGCGGTAACTGCCGCCGTCGGAGCAATCATCATTGGACATGTTATTGCCCATTGTTGCTCCACGACAGGCCAAACCCACGAGGCTCCCGCCCTCGGACCTGTGCAGCCGGTCCGCTTCGCTAACAATGTCCTTAATTGACCGACACATCGACACATCGCCATATAGGAGTTATATGGCGCATCGATCGGCCACTAATCAATGCATGGAGAGAAGGCGGTGACGGTTCCTTTATCGTGATGGGGGAATCAGTTTGCCACTTCACTTTCCTGCCCCGCAGGGCAAAGGGCAGACGTCAAATGGACGATCGTGTTCAACGTGCTCTCTGCGGTTGCAACGCTCCCGGCAGTACACATCAGTTTGAAACCCGCGTCCATTTCTGGTTCTTGCAACCGACATGCCCGAACATACATCCATGAACCTGGAGGGTGTCGGCGCTGATCGGTTTCAATTCCCCGCCGACCGTTCTGTCGAGATCGGGAACCAGAACTTTCCCGCGCCATTTGTTCCGGCCGTACCGATCGAACTCGCGGAAAAGATTGATGCCTATGAGCACGTCGGTTCCGGCTTTCGCTGCGTCGGCCTTCGCTTTCTCGTTTGCATAAACAACGACGCCGCAAAGCTTCGTGCCGCATTCCTCGATCCGGACACGAACACTTCCGGACGGGTTAGCCCAAACACCCATGATAGCCTCATTCGGCGCTCCGGTTTGCCGAGCATGTGCCGCATTCGATGCAAAGATGAGGGCCGCGCCCATGATGACCAAACGAATCATAGCCTCTCCTTCTTACACCAAAAGAGAACCGGGCATACTAGGTCTGATGAACGAACATCGTCAGGCGGCTCATACACTCTCACGTTGGCGACGACCTTGTCCTCGTTCTGACGCACCGCTTCTGGAGCGACAATGGAGCGTGTTCGTGGAAACTCTTTGCGGCTTCCCCCGGCTCGGTAGTCGATAAAGTCAAGGCCTGTTCTGCCGAGCGGACTGTAATCTGGGGAGCCATCGCGCGTCCATGATGCTGAGGCGGCCTCCTTTCTTTGATGGCGACCGTCCTTAGGCCGAAAGTGGGAGCAAGATATGAGGCAAGGTCACAAGCACGCGTCCGACAGACGGGGATGGCGGATGCCGATCGTCTTCCTCGGTTTTGCAGCGATTGCGGGGTATTTCCTGCTTACCGAGCATAGGGTTCACGCGCTCAGCATACTTCCCTGGGCTTTGCTCTTGCTGGCCTGCCCGCTGCTCCACATGTTCATGCACGGTGGACACGGAGGTCATGGCGGCCAAGGTGGTGATGATGATGATCAGCGCACCAGCAACAACGGCGCGAATCCGGTCCGCGATCGCCACAGCGGACACAAGGTCACCGATTCCAGCGCCCGTCGCCGATAACTCCGGAGAAACCTGCCATGCATAGCGACGCATCCGCCGCCTATGGACTTTGGGGTCTGGTGATCCTCAACTCCGCGATCTTCATTTTCTTCGCGTTCAGCTTCTTCAAACCGCAAACCAAGCGCGATTGGCGATCATTCAGCGCTTTCAGTGCTTTTCTCGTCGCACTTTTCGCGGAGATGTACGGCTTCCCGCTGACCATCTATCTGCTCTCGGGCTGGCTCCAGAGCAACTATCCGCAGGTGGACTGGTTCTCGCACGACGCCGGCCATCTGCTCGAGGAGTTGTTCGGATGGCAAGCCAACCCTCACTTCGGGCCCTTTCATATCCTGAGCTTCATCCTGATCGGCAGTGGCTTCTGGATGATATCGAGCGGTTGGGCACGGCTTTACCGGGCCCAGAAGCAAGAGAAGCTCGCAACTGAAGGTATCTATTCCTACGTCCGGCATCCACAATATGACGGCTTCATCCTCGTCATGCTCGGCTTCCTGTTCCAATGGCCGACTGTCCTAACGCTGGCGATGTTCCCGGTCCTGGTTGTCATGTATGTGCGTCTCGCCCGGAGCGAGGAGCGCGAGGCGCTCGCCGCTTTCGGCCAGGATTATCGAGCCTACATAGCGCGCGTCCCGGGTTTTATTCCCAAGCTGTCGCGCTCGCGGTCAGGTGATCCAAATCTGGCCAAAAGCCGACCGCGCCGCCCATTCTAAAACGGCCCAGGACGAAGCCCTAGTAGAGATGTCAGATCGATATGAGCAAGAACAAGCAGGACAGATCTGCGCCCGGCTACGCCGAGAAACTCCATGCGCTTGAGATCGGGCTCAGCGCGTTGCAACGCCAGGTGATCGCCGGTGGCCGCAAGCTGCTGATCACTCTGGAAGGGCGCGATGCAGCCGGCAAGGATGGCACGATCAAGCGCATCGTCAAGCATCTGAGTCCTCGCCTCAAGGCGATCGAGCTTCGCGGGCATCATCAGGGCGCAGCAATGGCAATCCAGACGCCTGGCGGCGCTCATGCGACAAATGGCGATGAGAAGATGGCTTCGCCGCCGAGTTGGTGTTCGATTTCCAGCAAGCGATTGTACTTGGCGAGACGTTCACCTCGACACGGCGCTCCGCCCTTGAACTGACCACCGGTCATCGCGACGGCAAAATCTGCGATAAAGTCGTCTTCTGTCTCGCCGGAGCGATGGGAGAATTTGTAGCGCAGTCCAGCTCGCCGACACAGTTCGATCGCCGCCACCGTTTCGGTCACCGTGCCGATCTGGTTGGGCTTGATCAAAACAGCGTTCGTGGCTTTGTCATCAATGCCCCGCTGGATGAAACGCGAATTGGTGACATACAGGTCATCGCCGACGATCTGGATGTGGTCTCCCATCGCCAGGGTCTGCTTTACAAAGGCGGGCCAGTCCTGTTCGCCGAAACCATCCTCGATCGACACGATCGGAAATGCGGCGATCCAGTCAGTGTAGACGGCCAGAAGTTCGTCACTGGTCATATGCGCTCTGCCAAGCCCGGGCAGAACATAACCGCCGTCCTTGACGAAGGAGGTCGCTGCGGGATCCAGCGCGATGGCAATTTGACGGCCTGGTTCATAGCCTGCCACCTCAATTGCACGGACGATCAGCTCGAGCGCTTGACGCTCGTCTTTCAGATGGGGCGCGAACCCGCCTTCATCACCAACCCCCACACCCAGACCCTTCTCTTCCAGAAGCTCCCTCAGGACATGATAGGTTTCCGAACCATAGCGCAGCGCTTCGCCGTATGTCGGGGCACCATGCGGTACGATCATGAACTCCTGCATCTGGAGCCCATTGGCGGCATGCTTGCCGCCATTGATAATGTTCATCATGGGGACCGGGAGACGCCGGGCGGTGGAACCCCCGAGGTACTGGTAGAGCGGCAATCCCATCGCCTGAGCAGCGGCCCGAGCGACCGCCAGCGAAACGCCTAGAACGGCGTTTGCGCCGAGCCGCGCCTTGTTCTCGGTTCCGTCGAGTTCACACATCAACCGATCAATTTCCGGCTGCCGGACAACATCCACACCGATGAGGGCGCCCGCGATTTCGCGTTCGACATTTGCGACCGCCTTCAGGACCCCGCGACCGGCATACCGCGCCGCATCGCCGTCGCGAAGCTCGTGGGCCTCGAACTGGCCAGTCGATGCTCCCGAGGGCACCGACGCGCTTGCGGCGATACCGCCCTCCAGACGGACTGTCACCTTGACCGTGGGCCAACCGCGCGAATCAAGACTCTCCTGCGCCGACAGAGCAGCAATGGTTCGCCTCATTCGATGTCTCCTCGTCCAGCAAACAAATTCAATGGCCGCGGCCTTCGGCGATCGGCCTACTCAGCCTTTGTCCTGCGATCTTTCAACCGTCCGGCAGCGGCACGGCCCCAGCACATTCCGAAAGTCGTCCGCCGACCGATCCGCGTCCAAATTGCGCCACCGTCTTCGTAACGTCTTTCATCATTGCTCGTATCGACAAAGAGACGTCGCAGCGGGCCGATCCTTACCAGAACGCCCTCCCAAATCGCTTGCGAGCGCACCGAACTCCGCGTCTGAATGACGAGTCTGGCAGCAGCATGGAAATCCGTTGGCCGAGTTTCCCGGGGGACCCGCACCACGCGGTACTGTAAGATCGGGTGCTGCCCTGCGTCCCTTCCGGGACATACTGATAGTCTGTCTTTGGCCGGCGCGGCCGCAAGAGCGGTCATTGGTTCGCTGTCGTAAATCACGTCGCGGCAGATAGTCGGCAACAGGGTTTATATCAGGCGTGAGTGCACAAGGAGCGCAGCGATGACGGAAAAACGCATAGCCTGGTTTGAGTCCCTGAACGTGGGCGACGTTCCCATCGTCGGCGGCAAGAACGCCTCGCTTGGCGAGATGGTACGCACACTCGAGGAAAAGGGCGTGCGTGTGCCGGGCGGCTTCGCGACGACCGCCGCGGCCTTTCGTGAATATGTGGCTGCCAACCAAATCGAGCCGGATCTGCGTGCCAGCATTGCGGCATTGCAAAGCGAAAAGGCCTCGTTGCATGAAACGGGTGAAACAATCCGCCGGCATTTTCTCGACGGAGAATTCCCGGAGGCGATCGCCACAGAAATCCGGGACGCATATCGCGAGCTTTCCCGCCGCAGCGGCCAGGACGAGATCAGTGTTGCTGTGCGCTCTAGCGCAACTGCTGAAGACTTGCCCCAGGCGAGCTTCGCCGGTCAGCAGGAAACCTTTCTCAATGTGCGCGGTGAGCGCGCGCTGCTCGACGCCTGCCGGCGGTGCTACGCCTCGCTGTTTACCGACCGGGCGATCAGCTACCGTGAAACCCAGGGGTTCGATCATCTGGAAGTCGCGCTGTCGATCGGCGTCCAGCGGATGGTACGCTCCGACCTGGCAGGCTCGGGAGTCATGTTTTCGATCGATACGGAAACCGGATTTCCCGGCGTCGCCGTGATCAGCGCCGCATGGGGTCTCGGCGAAACCGTCGTGCAGGGCGCGGTCGATCCCGACAAATATCTGGTCTTCAAGCCATTGCTCGACGACCGGCGCTACACCCCGATCATCGAGAAGACGCTCGGCGCCAAAGAGACCAAGATGATCTACGCGACCGGCGGAAGTGAGCGCACCACGACAGTTGCAACCACCCAGAAGGAGCGCCAGGCCTTCGTTCTCAGCGAAGCGGAAATTCTGGAGCTCGGCCGCTGGGCCGCAACGATCGAGGACCACTACGGCCGGCCGATGGACATGGAATGGGCCAAGGACGGAGAGACCGGCGAACTCTACATGGTCCAGGCGCGGCCCGAGACGGTGCAGTCGTCCCGGCAAACCGGCCAAATCAAGAGCTACCGCCTGAAGACGAAGGGAAAGCCGATCATCACCGGATCGGCGATCGGCGAAGCGATAGCCTCGGGTCAAGTATGTGCCATTCGCAGCGCCGCCGACATCGACACCTTCCGCGACGGAGCCATCCTCGTGACCGGGATGACGGACCCCGACTGGGTCCCGATCATGAAGAAGGCCGCCGGAATCATCACCGATCATGGCGGCACGACCAGCCACGCCGCCATCGTCAGCCGCGAACTGGGAGTGCCCGCCATCGTCGGCACGGCCCACGGCACCGAACTGCTGCTTGACGGGCAGGAAATCACCCTTTCCTGCGCTGAAGGTGATCGGGGCGTTGTATACGAAGGCACCCTGGAATTCGAGTCATCGCAGGTGGATGTTTCCGACCTGCCCGAAACCCGAACCGCGATGATGGTGAACATCGCCAGCCCTGCCGCCGCCTTCCGCTGGTGGCGCCTGCCTGCGCGAGGAGTTGGCCTTGCGCGGATGGAGTTCATCATCAACAATCTGATCAAGATCCATCCGATGGCGCTGATCCATCCCGACCGCGTGGCCGATCCAGCGGCGCGGCGAGAGATCCGCCAGCGCACGCGCGGCTACGATGACCCAGTGGACTTCTTCGTCGAGACGCTCGCGCTGGGAATCGCCAAGCTCGCAGCACCCTACCACCCGCACCCCGTGATCGTGCGCTTGAGCGACTTCAAATCCAATGAATATGCCCACCTCCTCGGCGGCAGCGTTTTCGAACCGGAAGAGGAGAATCCGATGCTCGGATGGCGCGGTGCTTCGCGCTACTACGACGAGCGCTATCGCGAGGGTTTTGCCCTGGAATGCCGAGCGCTGAAGACGGTGCGCGAAAGGATCGGTCTCGAGAACGTGATCGTCATGGTTCCATTCTGCCGCACGCCCGAGGAGGCTGATCGCGTGCTCGCCGTGATGAAAGAGAACGAACTCGAGCGGGGCCGGCACGGCCTCGAAATCTACATGATGTGCGAGATTCCCGCCAACGTCTTCCTTGCCGAAGAGTTCGCGCAGCGCTTCGACGGATTTTCGATTGGTTCCAATGACCTCACGCAGCTCGTGCTCGGGGTCGATCGGGACTCGGGCGATCTCGCCCCCCTGTTCGATGAGCGCAATAAAGCGGTAAAGCGTGCGATTCGCGAAGCCATCGTCCAGGCGCACGCCGCCGGCATCAAGATCGGGATCTGCGGCCAGGCCCCCAGCAACTATCCCGAATACGCCGCTTTTCTGGTTGAAGAAGGCATCGATTCGATCTCGCTCAACCCCGACAGCTTTGTCTCTACGCTTCGCAACGTTGCCCAAGTCGAGCAGAGTCTGAAGACCGCGCCAGCGCGAACAACCTCCGAGCCGGATGCTTCTCGATGAAGGTCGTCGTGTTCGAGACGGAAGAGTGGGAACACCAGGCGTGTCTGAGGCTTGAACCCGAGCACGAGGTCGAATGCACTCGCCAGCGCCTCGACCCGCAAACCGCCACCCTCTTCACTTCGGCAGAAGTCGTAAGCACCTTCGTGAACTCACAGCTCGGCGCCGACGTACTGACCCAGTTCCCCCGTCTCAAGCTGATCGCAACCCGGTCTACCGGATACGATCATATCGATTTGGACTGGTGCAAGGCGCACGGTGTCGCGGTCGCGAACGTACCCGACTATGGCGATTCGACCGTGGCGGAGCATGCCTTCGCCTTGCTCCTGGCCGTCGCCCGCAATCTGGTCGAGGCGGTGGAGCGCACACGCCGCGGCGACTTCTCGCAAGCCGGGCTGCGTGGCTTCGAACTGCGTGGCAAAACGCTCGGCGTCATCGGAACTGGTCGTATCGGGCGCCGGGTGACTGAGATCGCGCGCGGTTTTGGGATGAATGTCGTGGCCTACGATCTCCATCCGGAAAATGACGCGGCAACACAATTCGGGTTTCGCTATGCCGCTTTAGATGAAGTTCTCGCAGATGCGGACGTAATCACACTCCACGTGCCGGCGAACCCGGGAACCGCGAGTCTAATTTCCGACCGCGAGTTCGACCTGATGAAGTCCGGCGCACTCCTGATCAACACTGCGCGTGGCAACGTTGTCGATGT
The DNA here is from genome assembly GCA_029936705.1 of Croceicoccus sp. Taxonomy (GTDB): domain Bacteria; phylum Pseudomonadota; class Alphaproteobacteria; order Sphingomonadales; family Sphingomonadaceae; genus Croceicoccus. The sequence goes on from JAPYSD010000072.1 coordinate 8,216, forward strand.
GCCTGCGCTGGTACGAGCTCTGGCCGATGGCAAGGTTCGGGCGGCGGGACTTGACGTATTGCCACAGGAGCCTCTGGTGCGCGAGGAGGCGCAAATTTTTCGGGGAGCGTCGAGCGATGGCTACGACCTCAAGGCGCTCGTCGCCAATCACGTCTTGCTGCGGTTCCCGAACGTGATTGTGACGCCCCATAATGCCTATAATACGCAAAGCGCCGTTCGGCGGATCATCGAAACCACCGTGGAGAATATCGAGGCATTCGGGCGCGGCGAGCCGCGTAATCTGGTTGGAGAACGGTAAAGTTCACACCTTCTCCAATGCACAGAACCAGCAGCCAAGTCCGCTACGGGCCCTTACTGCGCCCGCTGATCGGCGCCCGGATGGTTTCGGGCCGGCGAACACCGCCGTCGGAACACCAAACTTTTGCTCGCTTCGGTCATGCCTCGGGACGTAGCGATCACGGCAAAACGCCTATGGCGGCACCAGGCTCAGGTATCCCTGATCAACCCCCTGCGATGGTGCGCGTTAAGGCATCCGGCATGAACCGCTGCCCCAATGGAGCGATCCACCATTTTTGCCCTTGCCCGCGTCGTGTTCAGGCAGAGCCCTTCAGGCGACCCAGCCATAGGCCCCCCAGGCATAGGGAGGCATTGTCTCGACGCTCAGTTCCAGACCCTTTACGCCCGGGACATTCTCGGCTGCGACCCGGAGCGCGTCCACTTGACCCTGCGAATCCACAAGGCCCCAAATACGCACGGTCCCGTCTGCGACAATCACGCTGATACCGTAGGACGGGGCCCAGTCCGCTTGCTCGAGTTCCTTGAGAAGCTGTTCGCGGATTGTCTCGTCTGCGACTGACACGGGGGGAGACGCCATGTCTTTGCCCGCGGCCAGACCGCGTATAAGATCGGCGCGACTGACGATGCCGACAACTTTGCCCTCGCGCATGACCGGAACACGCTTGATCCTTTGGGTTTCCAGCAGGTGTGCCACTTCGCTGCTCAGGGAATCCTCCGTGACGGTAACTACTTCGGGCGTCATCACGTCTGCGGCGAAGCGCCCGCGTGCCTTCACATAATCCGCCGCGCTTGCCCCCTTTTTGGAGAAATGTCTCAACCACCAGGAACCGTGCGGATGGCTACCGTCCTCGGTCCTGCGCAGCAGGTCCCCTTCGCTAACAATACCCCTGAGCTCGCCGCTGGCATCGATCACCGGCACGGCACTGATATGCCGCTCAAGAAGGAGCCGGGCAACCTCCGGGATCGGTGTCTCCGGCGCAACCGAAACGACCGAGGGTGTCATAATGTGCTTCATCTTCATCATTGATCTCCCAGAGCTTTGGCGATGGTACCGATTCCAAGCGCGGCATTGGTCCTGGCAATGGACTCATTCGGATCACGAATTTGCCCGACCAGAGCCCTTATTGCGTCGACCGTTTCAGGAATGACGATCGCCTGGTTATCGACCATGTAGCCGTAGAATAGTTCATCCCCTTCCACCTTCAGCATGTCCGACCACAGGGCTACTTCGTAGAGGTTGTCGTGAGGCCGGCCGAGATCGGCCATCAACTCCTTCACAGTGTTTATGGCCGTCAGTCCATCTGCCATGCGGATGAGCGCGATACGGCTCGACGAACGAAAAGCCTCGAGTACCTCTTCCTTTTCCGCCGGGCGGGTCAGTTGCACCGCCCAGTAGTGCAGGTGCGCCAGGGTTTCGGGCACCTTTACCGCCATCGTGACGACATCGAGCTCGGGATCGACGCTCTTGGCATCAGGCCCCTGATGGCTAGGAATTTCGGGTTCCGGAACCAGCGTATTCATGATTCCGCCGAGATGACTCTCCCACGGGTCGGTGGCGCGGCGCAGCAACGTACCCCGGGCCCGGCGGAGCAGGCCGGCATTTTTCAGCGCGCTCAACGTCCGGACAATCGAGGTCGTGTTGCAGGAGACAACGCGGGTGCTTTCCCGATCGAGCGCGCCCACGTAACTCGACTCGGCTACGAACGAATGCCCGGTGACCGTATGCTTCTCGCCGCCCTGAACGATGAATTTGATACCCACCTGCCGGTAGATTTCGACATTCTTGGCCGCTACGTGCTTCGGCGTGCAATCGACGACCAGGTCGGCTGCTGCGAGCAGATCTGCAAGCGTTCCGCTCACATCGAGTCCGGCTTCACGCATGAGGTCGGCCTGTTCTTTCGCCGCACCAAATAGCTGATAGCCCTTTTGCGTCACCATGCGTGAGCGCCAGTCGGCGTTGATGTCGGAAACCCCTGCGAGTTCCATATCGCCC
>JAPYSD010000073.1 GCA_029936705.1 Croceicoccus sp.
GTGCAGGACGCGATGCGCCGGATTGCAGAATGTCCCGGAACCGGCTCTCCGCGGTGGTCGCATGAGCTGAACCTGCCCGGTCTGCGATCCATGCGGGTCAAGGGGCATGACTGGATGGTCTTCTACATCACCCGTCACGACCATATCGATGTATGGCGAGTGATGCATGGCGCGCGCGATATCGGCGGCGTTCTGGACGATCCGGGCGAGGGCGCGGAGCACTGATCGATCCGCTGAATCAGTCGGCCAACACTGATTCAGAATTCCCGTTGGCCAAGCCCGCTGCCACTCGGCACCATCGCCGGCATGGACCTGTCGGAGGACATCACCATTTATTGGGAAGCGCGTGATCCGGCGCGAAACATGGCGCGGTTCTACCGTGTGTCCGTGTCGACCGACCTGTTCGGCGTAGCTATCGTAGAGCGTGCGTGGGGTCGCTGCGGATCACGGCCCCGAAATATGCGGCAATCGTTCTCTTCGCGTGCCGATGCAGAGGTGGCAATGCGGCAGGTCTATGCTCGAAGGGCAAGCGCACGGCAGCGGATCGGCACGGATTACAAAATGGTGGCGTGAAGCGCCGAAAGTGAACTACGACCGGTTCTGCCGTCAGTCTGCGTCAAACCCGGCATATGACGAATCGATACGCCTTGGACTGCGCCTCCCACGATTGTGGAACGGCGTGCAAAAGGGGGTCTGACTCAAATTCCGTGCAAATTTGACATTTTGCTTGTTGGCCGACGGACTCCTGCTGACAGAGAGCAAGGAGGAAGGTCAATGACCCCAAAAGCATGGGACAGCAGCTTGACGCTGCCGGGTTTGATCGTAGAGTGCAGGAGGGTGGCGGCCGGCGTTATTGAGATGTCGGGCCAATTGGCGGCTGCAGAGGCCATCTGCCCGGACTGTGGTAATCTATCGACGTCTTTTCACAGCCGATACGATCGTACGCTTTCGGATTTGCCGGTCAGCGGAAGCAGGGGCCAACTTCGTTTGTCAGTCCGGCGATTTCGCTGCATTCGGTCACGCCGGAGGCGCTGCTCTAAGCGCCAAGATGATTGCGCGCAGCATGACCACTGAGCGCCAAGCCGGTTCGGCACAGACGGCTTTGATCAACGCAGTGATCGAAAAGACCGCGCCCGCGCTCCTCACTGCACGCGAGGTCCTTGATCGCTTCCATGCCATCATGCGCTCGAAGGACGAGGCGCAGCTCGATCCATGGATCGCCATGGCCGCTGAAAGCAAGCTCGCCGCCTTCGCCGCGGGCGTTGAAGCCGATAAGGACGCTGTTGCTGCCGCGATCTCGACGTCATGGTCCAGCGGTCAGGTCGAAGGTAAGATCAACCGCCTCAAGGCTATCAAGCGACAGATGTACGGCCGTGCCAAGATCGATTTGTTCAAGGCAAGGATTATGGCCCCTGCATAACCAATTGCACGGAATTCAAGTCAGACCCCCGATTGAACGCCGATTGACACCCACGATCTCGAAAAGGCGGAGATGGACATCCTGCATTTTACGATCGCCGAAACGATTGAACGGATGGGGACATACCAGCGCCATATCGTGGGCAAAGCCCTTCTGTGTGAATTGTCGGATATGTTCGGCATCGATACAGGCTGGCTTGACCTGCACGATCGGCACAAGACCAGCACCAAGGTAACGCAGATCCTTCAGCTTGTGGAAGGCAGCTGGCGTGACAAATCGCGGGAAGAGATCGCGTCCATCGGCTATGTCGCGCATAGTCTTGAAGCCGCATTGCTCAAGGCGGGCCGCAACGAGCTGGGAGGCAAGTTTGACAATCCGCGCAGCAGCGCTGCCTTGGCGGTGAACGGCTTGGGTTGGTTCCTCGAACGCCCAAATCTGTTGCCGCCGCTGCCTGGCTTGAGTGATGCGCTTTTGATCAATGCGTCGGACTTTTGAATTCAGCGGGGAGGCAGCCCCCATGCACGTGCGATCGAGAACCGCTACCATCCCTTAAAACTCGCTTGGAAAATCATGGGTGAGCGCCCGAACGAACAAGGTAGCCCACGGCTTTGATCACCGCTCGTAAATCAACCTCGCGTGGAAGGTCTCGGCGTCCTGGCATGGGCACCAGAGGCGCCCGGCGATCCCATTCTTCCGGGATAGCGCTTCGTCTTCCGTCGCCCCTACTGTCTATCGTAACAAGAATGGCAAGCCGCCATGGGCAATGCTTAATTCCGCTTCAGGACGACGATTTCTGTCGCTGACCACGGAGATGGAACCTTGATCTCCTTGTTAGACAACAATTCATGCGCGAAGCCATACTTCATTGCGAGAAGCGCAATCCAGACATTCCTTTGCTCTAGCGGCGGCCTCGATCGGTAATGCTGACTGCGGTTCCAATCGCCAAGTATCTTTCGAGCCGTTTTCAGCTTGATCTGCGGATCACCGCTATGGAACTGATCGAGCTTTTCGGTCGCTCCGGCGTAGCTTTCGATTGTCGAAAATGGCGGGAATCCATAATGTGTCAGTTTGATCAATTCCGGATCATCCGGCGGGCAGTTCACCCGCGTGATTGTAACAAGCGGCGTATCTCTCAGTATTTTGCGCCAGTCGGGCCTTGCGGCATTTTTCGCGTCCAATCGTTGCGGTGAGTGGTCCTTGCGTGCTTGTGCAGCAACCATCACATGGCTGACAAAATCAGCGATCTGATCCTCATGCATCGCTTGGGCAACCGGTCTGGTCAGGCCGGCCAGATCGAATTTTTCTGCAAGATCGCGCTGGTAGCGGTCAATGGGCTCTTCGTCCCAGAGCAATCTTAGAACCTCAAACTGCAGACGTTCGACTTCAGTTGCGGCCCCTTCGACCTCCATAGCAATCAGCGCTGCCATTTTCCGCAGGGCCGTCCAACGTTGGCTCTGCAAGAGATATTTGCCGATCGCCTCGGACTTGATCGCAGAGCGCGATGACGGTCCTCGTGAGGGACTGAGGGGCTGTGCGGTTTTCGCAAATGCGCTGAGCTCGTCACGGAACGTTCTGACCAGCCATTCAGGATTGGCAGCGCTTTGTCGGAGCCCGACCACGCATTTTTCCAGTGCAGAATAGCGCTTTTCAAACTCATCTCGATGGCTCTGCTCAATCGATGCCAGCTCTTTTTTCGTGGGTCGCCCCTTAGGCATTTCCTTGTCCTTTAGTTGCTATTTCTCGAAAATCAGAAAAACACGCATAGCAAACTTCCGGATAAATGAAACTCATTCGATAATGCCTTTTTGGGAGCCGCAGTAATGTGAGCCGCTCCCTGAAAGGAGAATTCGGAAATGAGTTTTATCGATAAGGTCGACGGTTACAGGGGTCGCAAAGCGCCGATTCAGGAGACGATCCGGGAGAGATGGTTTGACATCGAGGCGGCGGTCGCAGCGGACAAGCCCCGAGCCGCCATCCGCCGCACCCTCGCCGCGGAGGGGTATGCCGTCGGCAAGCACCAAAGCTCCTTCAACACGGCCTATCGCGCTGTGCGTGCAGAGAAGGCAGCCCAATCCGCGCGCACAATCTCGACCGTTGCCAACAATGAAATGGGCGACAACCGCTACAAAAGCGATTTCTGAAAAAGGAGGCAGATATGCAACTCGAACATCAGCGCAAGAATCCCTGCGGCCTCGCCAAACGAGCACCCGCCCGACCACTTTTTCTCGTCTCGATGAGCAACTCCGGCGGCGAAGGAAAGACCCTACTGGCCCTGCTCCTCGTCGCTTTCCTCTGTCTCGAGGAAGAGGCCGTTCGTGTGTTCGACGCCGACATGGGCAACTGGTCCATTCGGCAGCAAACGAATGACACGAAGTCAATTGGGTGGGGGGTTCAAACCTTGATGGCTGGAACGATCGCCGACACAGCGATCGGCGCACATGCTGTTCTCGATCTTGGTGCGAATGCACTGGCATCCGCTACTGAAATCGCAAAAATGGTGCCAGAGCTTCAGACGGTTTTCGCAGAGCGAGGCTATCAGGGCATCGCCTTCATACCAGTTTCAACGAACAAGACGGGTGCCGTCGGCGCAGCGCTCGCGCTATCCGAGTCAAGAGATCTAGAGGGCTTCAGAAAGATATTCGTACGAGTGGATCGCGATGGTTCGGCATCGTTCGATGCGGAAATCGGAGGGCAAGAAGTGGTTGATCTCGGCCATCTCTCAACGGGTTTTCAGCAATATTTCAGAGGGCCTGGGGATGGCTTGGTAAACGCGATCCTCGACCCGCCCGCCGGCTTTCGAGAGGCGTCATTGCACGTTGCTGCATGGATGCGAGACTTCGCCGAGCAGGATCAGATCAGCGCGCTGTTTCCCCGGGCCGTAGACGTGCTGAGAAGCCTGCCGGAACCCACTCACGAGCTGCGAATGACCGTCCCTGATCTGGTCCACGCAAAGGATAAAAGCCTGGCATTCAACGGGCGGCGCACCAAGATCATAAACTTGCTGGATCAGCATGGTTGGACGCCAGATGGCTTGCGCATGGCTGCTGAATCCATCGGGGTTGGCGAGTAAGAGGCAAGCCGGATGGGGACAGCCCCATCCGGCTTCTACTCTGTCGGAGCGCGACAGTGTCGCGCGATTGCCCAGCTAATGTTCAATTACAATTCGGCCATTTCGCTGGCTGCCGCACGAACACTCCGGTGGGCAATAGCAAGGCATTGTTCGGTCTTTGTCATTTAGGCGCAACACCTCAACAAACTCCGCACTTTCGTGCAGAGCTTGTTGTTGCGTCCTCCGCCATAAATGGCTCCGAATGAGGCGCACTGCGTTCGCACGTCGACCCAATGGTCTCCTCCTGGGGCGGGCCTGAAGACCCTTCGGGCGGCAGCCGATGCTGCCTTGGGGAAGATTTTTCCGAACGAGACGCGCTGCGGTTCTGGCCTGTCTCACGAGACCAGCCAATACGATCACCGCTCAACCAATTGGCGACCGCCCATCGATAAATTCTGGGTTCGATGCTCACAGCGAAGTGGCTTACAGTATGAAGCCACACCTCCTGTCAGGTTGGCTAGTAGGATGGCTAAAAGCCCCGCGCACGATTTTGATGCGTTCATCCTATAACCTCTTTCATGACACATCAGCATGAAGACCGCGAACTCGACGCTGCGCGCGAGAGTCTAAAATCTCTGACGGATAAGAGCGAAAGCTTCCGCGCAAACGGAAGCAATCTCGACCGCAATGGCGAACCCGCGTTGACGGCCGGTCGAGGCGGTCCGTCATTCACGCCTTTCTCGTCCGATACATCCGCCTCGGCACGTAAGAACATGCGCGGACCTGGCGCTTTGGACATGAGGCCTCAACTCGACAAGCGGAAGATGGATAGCCATATCACCGGCCAGGTTGGCGGCCGAGCGGTCCGGCAGCAGAAGCCGATAAGCTGGACGGTGGCCGAAAGGCCGGAGAAGGGCGAGGAAGCATTCCGCCGTTTCACCAATCTGAACATTCCTGCTGCTCGCCCGCTGCGGGCTGCAAATGCCGCCGGTGCCACCAGTTTCCATTTCTCCCACGAGGCGATCAGCAAGACCCGAGCGGAAAAGGTCACAGCACGCGGCACCAAAAACCGCAAAGGGGCAGCAGCCGATCACACCAGCTATATTGAGCGCGATGGCGCGGTCGCGAAGGGAAGCCAAACCGAGATCGACAAGATCGAGGCCAAGCTAATCGAGAAGGCCAGGAACGACCCTGAATTAGCGCGGAGCCTATCACTCGATATTAGCCCAACCGCAGAAGCCTCTCAGGAGCCCGCAGAGCCTATTTCGGATGAACTTGGCGCTGGTGGACGGGCCAGTGCCTACATCGAACGAGAAGAGGCCTTAGCGCACGATCCAAATGGGTCTGCGGTTCTGTTCTCGAATATCTCTGACGATCCTGTCGAACGCCGCGAATTCTGGAAGCTGGTCGAACGCGCCGAAAGCAATCCCTCTGCGGATCGAATGCAGCTGCGCATCGCAGGCAACGAGCAGTTCTGGTCGAAGGTCAGTGCGGACGAGGATTGCCCCAAGGCTGCTCGAGACGCGATCGAAGCGGCCGACCCTAACGAGATCATCAAGATTTCTACCCGCGATAACGTTCTTGTTCGCGCCGTCATGAAGCGTCATGGCTGGAAGCCTCGTGAACGCCGACCCGCGAACGAGACCGACGAACAGAAAGCAGCCCGCGAGGAGCGCGAAGCAAGTACTAGCTATGGTGCGAGATTTGAAGACGGTCGGGGCGGCCGCGTCCAGTTCAGAATCGTTGGAGAATTGCCGCATGAGGTGTCTCACGAAGCCCGTGTCCGCATACTCAAGGATTTCACCCGCGAGTTCGAAGCGCGCAGCCTACCCCACATCGCCGTCATGCACGCGCCGGATCACACGAACGATGACCGGAACTGGCACTTCCATCTCGTCTATCATGACCGGCCGGCCCGACGCTTTACCGGCCTTGCAGAGGACCATCTGAAACCTCTCTCGCCTGAAGCAGGACCGAAGACCGTCCGCCAACACGAAATCATGACCGATGCGATTAACGACGCTGCCATCCAGAAGCATGTAGGGCAGTGGGACTTCACGGTTCCCTGGACTTACAAACGCGCCGATCGGCACATCGTCACAACGACACCCTTTGCCCAGTTCAAAGACCGCGACTGCAACAAGCGCGATTTCATACCGATGCTTCGTCGCAGCGTGGCGGATCTGACCAACCGCGAACTCGAGGCCGAAGGCATCGAGCGACGGGTCGACCCGCGCCGCTATTCCGAGATGGGCATCCATAAGGAGAGCGACGAGCATCTTGGCACCCAGGCTGCCTCCCTCGAATCCAATGGCGTTCCCACCGAAATTGGCGTCCGCAATGAGGCCAACCAGTGGCAATACATCCAACGCAAACTCGAAGCGCAATCCCGAGCCGACCAGGCGAGGATCGACCAGCAGCTCAAGCTGTGGCGCGCTGGTCTAGGTGCAGCCCAGCTTTCCGAACAGGATCGCAAGGACGTCGATCGCGAACTGATCCGCTGGGAGCAATTCGAGCGCGTCGCTGCAGAGCACCGCGCCATCGCCAAACAGATAGCCGAGAACATCGACCGTCTTCGCTCACGCGCGAACAAGGTCGCCAAGATGGCGAAGAAGCATCTTGGTGCCATCGAAGATGGTCGCGCCACCAAGCGCCAGAAGGCCAGCAAGGCCAGATACCAGGCCAAGCTCACCGAAGCGGAAATGCATCTCGCTGGTCTCGAAATCATGATGGGCCGCGAGATCTCGCAGATCACGACGAGCAACGAAGCCGCGATACGTCATTCTCGAACTGCCGAGACCGCAAAACTCGTGATCGAAGGTCACATCAAACTTGGCCGTCAGCTTTCCCCGCCAATCGAGCCGTCCGTGGCCCCCCGCACGGCGAAAGAACCCCATCAAGTCAGGCCAGAGGCCAGCACAAAACCGGCATCCGCAACGTCTGCGATCGGCAACGCTACCATCGACGGCTACATCCAAAGGATCGTCGAACTCAATCGCCGGCTTGTCTCGACCCCTAAAGGAATCGTGCCGCGCGACCGCGTGTCGACAGACATGCCGATCATCAATGCGCCGAACTACGCTTCCGCGCAGAAGCGTCTTTCCGAAATCATGGATCACCAGGAAACCGCTATTGGCAATCTCGTTGCAGCGCTCCGGAGAAACCCTGGCATGGTGCAGTTACGCCAGGATCCGACCGACCGGGACTATATGCTCACCAATGCCGAGCGTTTCAAAATAGGGACGCCCGATCGCGCGCTACAGGCAGCGTTCGTAAACTTCGCTGAAGAACCCGAGATCGTTGCGGAATTGAAGAAGGCGGAAGCCCGCCTGCTGAATGAGCGCGCTGCGAAGTCAATGCAGGCTTCCACGCCCAAGGCCGAAGACAAAATCGCCCAGCCTTCTGCATCGGTCGAGGCATCGAAACCTTCCCAGACCAAACGGCCTGAGACGCCTACACGTAAGCCTGCCCAGGACCATTCGCACATCATTGAAACAATGCGTGCAAAACACCTCCGGCCGAAGATCGCGAAAACGGATGCTGGCCTCGAGCTCGTCTTCAGCAAGGCCAATGCGGCGCTATTCAACCTACCGGAGAACCTGGTCGTTGGTGACGCTCGTTCGATTTCACGGATCGAAGGGATCGCGCGAACGCATGACCGCGCCGTCAAGCGCCTGATCTCGTACATGGCGAAAAACCCATCGAAGGTTCAAGCGGGCGAAGATGGACAGGTTCATAAGTTTGCCGCCACGGCTCCTGCCGAACTCCTCGAGATTGCGAAGCAATTTTCACGCGATCCTGAAGTTAGCCGGGCAATGCAAGATGCCCTCGTCAAAGCACGCATGGAAGCTGCCGATCGACGCAAAACTGCTGCAACCGAAAAGCCCGTGGCGCCCGAAACCCAAAAGGGTGGGGAAGGGGACTTCGGCCTCTTCAAAATCGTAAACGGCGAGATCGTCATACCGACGCAGGATCTTCCCGACGTCGAGATTCCAGACTGGCGAACCTACGAGCCGAGCGGATACGGCAATCATGCGCCCAGAAAGGACGAGGACCAGAAACCAAAAGCGCGCGAACGCGCCACCATCAAGATCGACCCGTCGCGCGCGCACGAACTTGCCAGCTCGAACGAGCCTGCGCAGACGCGCAAGCTCAAGCTTGGTATCGATCCAATTTTCGACCGCTGGATCAAGGCCAACAATTCCGGCGACCGTGAAGAGCGAGCAAGGCTATCAGCGCTCATCCGGCAGGATGAAAAGCTTCGTGAAATCGCGCAGTCTGTCGAACCTGGCTTCGCCGCGAGCTTCAAGGCGGACTGGGAGCGCCATGATGACCAGATGCGAAACAGGTTTCCGCTACCGCCGAATCTCGGCCTCGAACTGTGAGGAACATGTCGGTTCAAATCGAAGCTTCGCGATCCGTCGACCATGAACTGCCATTAAAAATGAGCCGGGCCGAATGGCGAGGTTTGGGACATACCCGCCTCTCCTAGATGACAAGCTGAACGGCAGATTCTGCCAAGAGCAGACTGCAGTTGGGGATAGTCTGATCTGTGGCGATGTTCGACGGTCCGAAAGGTCTGACCTAAGGAGCGGAAGAAACCCTGACAGCAAAAAGGGTCCAACCGTGCGGTTTGTGGCTACCTAAACGCATCGAGGATGCTGACTCAGTGCAAGTACCCTGCCGGTCGGATCCCGCTTTTCATCGGCGTATCCCGGTCGCATAACCCGACGATCGATGATGCGGACCAGGCATAATTAGGAGTTAATGAAATTGGTTGACCTTGCCGACGTTCAAACCGCGATCACCGCTAAGCGGCTCGGCTGGGAAGCCGGAGACACGCCGATCTCCGCGGTCGCGGCAACGCCCGGCCGATTCGGGCTACGGCCGGCGAATTTGGAAGCCCAAGCCCTGCAGGTCGCTACAGTCACGCCTGACGCGTTTCGGCCGAAGCGGCCGGTCAAGATCGACTGGCGCGAGCTCGGCCGCGTCTCGCCCGTGAAGTTCCAAGGGCTGTGCGGGGCATGTGTTGCGTTCGCCACCTGCGCAGCCATGGAGAGCGCGCTGGCGATTGCTGAGGACAACGCCGCGACCCTCGACCTGTCGGAAGCCGACCTTTTCTTCTGTGGCTGCGGAGATTGCTGCGAGAGCGGATGGGACTTCGTCCCTGCTATTGAGCGGGCCGCGAAAGGGGTCGGCCTCGAGGCCGACCTTCCTTACGAGGTCGATACCAAATGCACAGCGATCCCTGCAGCGCTCCGGATCTCGAACTGGCAGACGGCCTTGAGCGCCGAAGATCGCCGTTACGCCGTTGCGCGAGGACCGGTGATCGCAGGCATGCGGGTCTATGATGATTTTCGCTACTACACGGGCGGCATCTACGAACATGCGGCCGGCGACGAGGTCGGCCTCCATGCGGTCTGCATCATCGGCTATGATGACGACTCTTCGTGTTGGATCGGCAAGAACAGCTGGTCCGAAGCCTGGGGCGAGAATGGATTGTTCCGCATTGCCTACGGACAATGCGGCCTTGACCAGGAATTCCCGTTCATCGGGATCGAGGTCGAGAGAGCATGAGGACAGGCGACCCATGATCCGGGATGTCCCCAAGGGCACATCGGCGGTCGATGCCGAGATCGGGCGAACGCTGGAGCTCGCCCTCCCCGGTGGGGGCACGACCGGGTATAGGTGGGAAGCCCGACCGGCCGACGGGGTGGAGGTCAAGCGGCTTCCGGCGCGGCCGGCGGCGGCATTCGGCGGCGCCGCGTCCGACATCTTTCAGGTGACACCGCGGCGCGCTGGCGACATAAGCTTGCAATTGGAATTGCGCGCACCTTGGCAGGCTGAATCTGCCGAGACCCGAGTGGTTACACTCAGAATTCGATAGTTTCTTCAACGGTTGGTGCCGTCGGCGGCAGCGACAGGATGGATGAGTCAAGAAGTACGAGAATGATTCGGTCTGGCGCAAAAGACTTGGAGCTCTGCAAAGCTTCATGCATAGAATGTAGCGGAGCTTTTTGG
>JAPYSD010000626.1 GCA_029936705.1 Croceicoccus sp.
GCTTCGGTCAGCGTGGTGGCGTCGGCCATGGTGAACGGCACGTCGAAGGTGCGCGCCAGCGTCTGGGCCAGCAGCGTCTTGCCCGAACCGGTGGGGCCCACCAGCAGGATGTTCGACTTCGCCAGCTCCACGTCGCTCGACTTGCCGGAATGGCGCAGCCGCTTGTAATGGTTGTGCACCGCGACCGACAGGACCCGCTTCGCCCGATCCTGGCCGATCACGTAATCGTTCAGGGTCTGGAAGATCTCGATCGGAGGGGGAACGCCCGCGTCCTTCTTGCCCGCGATACCCGCCTTCGTTTCCTCGCGGATGATGTCGTTGCAAAGCTCGACACATTCATCGCAGATGAAAACGGTGGGTCCGGCGATCAGCTTGCGCACCTCGTGCTGCGACTTCCCGCAGAAGCTGCAGTACAGTGTGCTCTTGCTGTCCGATCCGCTAACTTTGGTCATATTTGTCTCGTAAAGCGCCCGAAGATTCGGGCCATTCTCAAATTTACGCGGCTGTTACAGAGAATCAACCGCGGGCATAACAGCACCCTTGCATACAGTGCATAAATGCAACGCGCTGTATATCCGATTAAAAGATACATCCGCTTGAGGGCGATGGCCATGCTTCGCCCTGATGATCGCGCATGACCCTTTGGAGCCATCGGCTGCGATCCGTCGTCATGACGTTCCGGTCGGCGGAACTTTCGCGCCCCGCCGACCTGATCCCGAACCTATCAGCCTTCGCTGGCTGCCGCGTCTGCACGCGACACGAAAACCTTGTCGACGATGCCGAACTCGCGCGCTTCCTCCGCCTCGAGGAAGGTATCGCGGTCCATCGCGCGTTCGATCTCTTCCAGCGGCTTGCCGGTGTACTTCACGTAAAGCTCGTTCATCCGGCGGCGGATGCGCAGGATCTCGCGCGCCTGGATCTCGATGTCCGAAGCCATGCCCTGTGCGCCGCCCGAGGGCTGGTGCACCATGATGCGTGCGCTGGGAAGCGCGATGCGCATGCCCGGCTCGCCCGCGGCAAGCAGGAAACTGCCCATCGAGGCCGCCTGGCCGATGCAGACCGTGGACACGCGCGGCTTGATGTACTGCATCGTGTCATGGATCGCCATGCCCGCCGTGACGACGCCGCCCGGCGAGTTGATGTACATCGAGATGTCCTTGGTGCTGTCTTCCGATTCCAGGAAGAGCAGCTGCGCCACGATCAGCGATGCCATGTGGTCTTCGACCTGTCCGGTGACGAAGACGATGCGTTCGCGCAGCAGGCGCGAGAAAATGTCGAAGCTGCGTTCGCCGCGGCTGGTCTGTTCGACGACCACGGGCACGAGCGCGCCGGTCACTGGGTCGATACGCATGTTCCCGATCTGATTCATGAAATCCTCTATGCAATCTGGAACGCCTATGTCGGGCTTGGTCGGCGGTTGTTCAACCCCGTTTACCGCGCCCTCCACCGGCTTTGCCTCGCCGAACTTGTTTGCGCCGAAGCGGGACGTCCTCCGTCCCCGCGGCATGGCAGGGCGCTACGCCATCTGGACACTTGCCGCGCGGTGCAAGTCGGGCGATGTTCGCGGGTGATGAACCGTCTCGACCATCGCGCCTTTCCGCGCCCCTTCGCCCTCCTCGCCTCAGCCGCCCTGGCGCTCACCCTGACCGCCTGCGCATCGGTTGCGGAAACGCAGGGCCTGGCCCAGCGGCCGGATCCCGCCGCCATCGATCCTGCGCGGTGCGATGGCGCGCCTGCCTGCGCCGCGACCTATACAGCCCGCATTGCCGCATTCGACGATGCGGGGCCGATGCTGAATGCCGTAATCAATTATGACCGGGACGCTGCGGCCAAGGCGGCGGTCGCCGGTCCCGGCACCCTGCTGGCGGGCAGGACCGTGTTGGTGAAGGACAATATCGAGACGCGCGAATGGCCGACCACGGCCGGCAGCCTGGCCC
>JAPYSD010000074.1 GCA_029936705.1 Croceicoccus sp.
GAAGGTCAGGTTCTCAAGCGGCCGGGGCTGGCTGGGATTGGCGCGGCGCCCCAGGCGAATGTCGAAGCTGGTGCCGCCGCCGATCTGGTCCAGCGGCAGCGCGTTGCCGATCAGTTCTTCGACGCGGGACGCATCGTTGCCGCTGACGCCCGCGCGGCGCAGCATGGCCGCCAGCGTATCGTCCTTGCCCATTGTCGCTGTAAGTTCGACCACCGGGCGTTCGGGCGCATTGGCCAGCGGCACGACTAGCCGCGAGGGGCCCATCCGCCGCCCGCTATCGGCGCCAAGCGCCAGCGGGGTAATCATCTGGCTGCGATATTCGTCACGCTCCTCGTCGCTCAACCTTGCCGGTGCAGCAGCCTGCAGCGCAGAAAAATCGGGCCAGAACGCGAATGCCACGATGATCAGCGCGATCAGCAAGCCAAGTGAGCGAAACCAGCGCGGGCTGCCGATGTCGGCGCCCAGATCGCCGACCCATTGCTCGGCCAGCGTCCTGCCTTCGCCGGCGGTTTCGGTTCGGGCTGCACGCATCGCTCGTACCGCGCGGCTGGCATTGCTGGCTTCGGTCATAGTCGTCCGGGCATCATTCATACAGGCCACGATCACGGCACGGATCGCTGTGCCGGTTCGAGTGAGCATCGATCCTGCCGCGCCGAAACTTAATCGCCGTTCAAATTCGCGGAAGGATCGACGAGCAGAGCCAAGCATGCGGCAAACCGTGATAATTTCGCCGGATGGGGATTCCCTCGGCTGGCTCCCTTGCGGGTGCGGACCGGCAATGCCACATTTGCCGGGCGATGAGTTCGCCTGCCATCAAGGCCGTCCTGGGCCCCACCAATACCGGCAAGACCCATTTGGCGGTGGAACGGCTATGCGCCCATTCCAGCGGCGCGATCGGCTTTCCCCTCCGCCTGCTGGCGCGCGAGGTCTATGACCGGGTGGTCGCGATCAAGGGCGCGGACCGCGTCGCATTGATCACTGGCGAGGAACGGATCGATCCCCCCGGCGCCCGCTGGAAGCTGTGCACGATGGAAGCGATGGACCGCGACGCGGATCTTGCCTTCATCGCGATCGACGAAGCACAGCTGGGCGCGGACCGGGAACGGGGCCATGTCTTCACCGATCGGCTGTTGAACGCCCGCGGGCGCGAGGAAACCATGATCCTCGGCTCCTCCTCGCTGACCCCGATGGTGCAGTCGCTGGAACCGGAAGCGGAAATTGTCACGCGCCCGCGTTTCTCGACCCTAAGCCATGCGGGGCCGGTCAAGCTGTCTCGCTTGCCGCCGCGCAGTGCCGTCGTCGCCTTCTCTGCCGAGCAAGTCTATGCGGTGGCGGAAATGCTGCGGCGCTTTCGCGGCGGAGCGGCGGTCGTGATGGGCGCGCTTTCACCGCAGACGCGCAATGCGCAGGTCGAAATGTTCCAATCTGGTGAGGTGGATTACATCGTCGCCACCGACGCGATCGGCATGGGCCTGAACCTCGATGTCAATCACGTCGCCTTCGCCAGCCTTGCCAAGTTCGACGGAGAGCGGCGGCGCAGGCTGACCATCGCGGAAATGGCGCAGATCGCGGGGCGCGCGGGGCGGCACCAGACCGATGGCACGTTCGGCAGCCTGGCAGGCGACGGCGACGCGGAATTCCGCGACGACGAGATCCATGCCATCGAGAATCACAGCTTTCCCGCGCTTCAGCGGCTCTATTGGCGCGATGCCCGGCCCCGGCTGACCTCGCTCGACACGCTGATCCAGGACCTCGAGACACCGCCCGACCACCCCGCGCTGGCCGCCGCGCCCGAAGCGATCGACCTGACCGTGGCGCGGCTGCTGGCATCGGAGCCCCGGATTGCCAAGGCCGCAAAGGGCAAGGCGATGGTGGCGCGCTTCTGGGATGCCTGCTCGCTCCCCGACTTCCGCCAGCTGGGCGCGGAGCATCATGCCCGCTTCGTCGCGCGGCTATGGCAAGAGCTGTCGACCGGCAGCGGCCATATCGCGCATGATTTCGCCGCGGCCCGCATTGCCGAACTGGACCGTACGGGCGGCGACATCGGCACGTTGCAGGGCCGGATCGCGGCCATTCGCAGCTGGTCCTATATCGCGCAGCGCCCCGACTGGCTGCTGCAGCGCGAGGAAATGGCCGAACGCGCCCGCGGGGTGGAGCGCAAGCTGTCCGAGGCCTTGCACGCCCGCCTGACCGAGCGTTTCGTCAATCGCCGCACCGCCGTGCTGATGCGCAAGCTGGGCGCCGATGCCGGGCTGCTGCCCGTCACCCTTGGCGAGAACGAGGCGGTTCTGGTCGATGGCGAGGAAATCGGCCGGCTGGAGGGTTTCGCCTTTCACGTCGATCCGCAGGCCCGGCTCGAGATGCGGCGCCTGCTGCTGGCGGCGGCGGAGAAGCATCTGCCCGCGCTGCTCGACAAGCGGGCGAAGGCGCTGCTGGAAGACGCCGCAAATGGCCAGAACCTGGCATGGAGCGGCACGAAACTGGCATGGAATGGCCACGATGTGGCGCAGCTGCGCCCCGGCCGCGACATGCTTGCGCCGCAAATTGCGCTCGAACCTGGCCTAGGCCTGCTATCGCAAGGCCGGCGCGCAGAGATCGAGACAGCGCTGGGGCATTGGCTGACAAGCGAGCTAAAAATGCTCGACCCGCTGCGCAAGGTGGCAGAGGCAGCGAAGGAGCTTGCCTCTGGCCCCGAGCTTCGCGCGCTGCTGATCCGGCTGGCGGAACAGGGCGGCATCGCCGACCGCGAGGCTTCCGGCCTGGGGGATTTGTCGCCCGAGCAGCGGCAGATGATGCGCAGGCTGGGCGTCAGGATCGGCGCGCTCGACATCTTCATGCCCGCGATGCTGCGCGCGAAGCCGCTCGACCATTGGGCGGCGCTAGCGCGATTGTCCGGCCAGCGGACCGCTGCGGTCGAACAGTCCATGGCCGCGGCGCTGCCCGCGACGAAGGGCCGCGCTCCGCTGGGGTATCGCAAGGCGGGGGACCGTTTCGTCCGGATCGACCTGGCAGAGCGGCTGCTGCATGCCGCGCACCAGCGCCGCACGCGCTGGGCCGATGCGGGGCGCAAGCGGCATCGCAATCCGCCGCGTTTCGCGCTCGACCCCACCATGGCGCTGTCGATGGGGCTGACCACGCGCGCCTATGCTGGCTTGCTGCGGCAGGCGGGCTTTACCGCCGATGCCCCCGCCAGCCTGCCCGAGGGGAAGTTCGGCCCACCCTCGCCGCCGCGCTGGCGCTGGCGGCCCCGAAATGCCCAGCGGGACCATGCCGAGCGGGGCCAGCGCGCCCTGGCTGGCCGGGATGAGCCCGGCAATGGTCGCGGCAAAGGCCAGCATCGCAAGGGCGAACGCGGCAAGCCCGCCCGCCCCGCCGCGCGGCCCGTGCCCGGCAATCCGTTCACCGAACTGGCGGAACTGCTTTCATGACCAGCCCACCAGCCGGCGCATCCCCTTCGCTGCGGATCGACCGGCTGCTCTGGATGCTGCGCCTTGCGGGCAGCCGCGGCGCGGCGCAGGACATCGTCGCGTCGGGCCATGTCCGCCGCAACGGGCAGCGCGTGACGCGGCTGGCGCAGCCGGTGTGCGCGGGCGACGTGCTGACGGTGCCGGTGGGCCGCTCGATCCGGGTGATCTCTCTGGAATCGCTGCCCTCGCGCCGGGGTCCTGCCAGCGAGGCGCAAAGCCATTACCGCGATCTTGCGAACCACACGCAAGAGAAGCCAATCGCTTGACGATCGGGAATCGGCCCCATAGCAGACCGGATGGAAAAGCCACTCGGGGCCTCTGAGGGATAGATTGAAATGACTTACGTCGTCACCGATGCCTGCATCAAATGCAAATACATGGACTGCGTCGAGGTTTGCCCCGTCGACTGCTTCTATGAGGGCGAGAACATGCTGGTGATCAATCCCAGCGAGTGCATCGACTGCGGCGTGTGCGAGCCGGAATGCCCGGCCGAGGCCATTCTTCCCGATACCGAGAACGGGCTGGAAAAATGGCTGGAGATCAACACCCAGTATTCCGCCGAATGGCCGAACATCACGATCAAGCGCGAACCCCCCGCCGATGCGGACGAGCACAAGGGCGAAGAGGGCAAGTTCGACAAGTACTTCACGACCGAGCCCGGCGAGGGCGACTGATTTTCGCCCCGCGGCGCGGCCATCATCCGGCCGCAATGCGGGGGTAGATGTGACAGCACGTTAACCGCGCAAAGCCGCGCGGTTGCGTGCTCTTTTGCGTTTTGCGCACGAGACTCGCTTTTCCTGACATTTTATGGTAAAAAACGCCACGGCTGGCGGAAATTACTCTGACCAGTCTCGTCAGGAAAGGCGATTATTCCCGCAGGTACAGCTTCGCATTGGGCCGATGACCTCGGCGCAAGAAGGAGTTCTGGCCCCCCGAGACAAGGCGGCTTCAGCCGTCTTTTCTACGCCAGGACCCGGTGAAGGCGACAGCGGGACGCATTGCCAGAGAAAGGACTCTGCATGACTGCCAAGGCACTTGCCTTCGACGTCGGTGACTATGTCGTTTACCCCAAGCACGGTGTCGGCCGCGTGATCGAGCTGCAAAGCCAGGAGATCGCCGGCATGCAACTCGAACTTTATGTGCTGCGCTTTGAAAAGGAACGCATGACCCTGCGCGTTCCGGTCAACAAGGTCGAATCGATCGGCATGCGCAAGCTGTCGTCGGACAAGACGCTGCGCGAGGCGATGGACGTCCTCAAGTCCAAGCCCAAGGTGAAGCGCACCATGTGGTCGCGCCGCGCGCAGGAATACGAAGCGAAGATCAATTCGGGCGACCTGGTGTCGATCGCCGAAGTGACCCGCGACCTGTTCCGCGCCGACGACCAGCCCGAACAGAGCTATTCCGAGCGCCAGATCTTCGAGGCCGCGTCCAGCCGCCTTGCCCGCGAACTGGCTGCGATGGAAAAGACCGACGAACCGGCCGCACTCGCCAAGATCCTCGAGGTCCTGAACGAGTATGCGCCCAAGTACTACGAGCAGCAGACCGCCTGATCTGACTTGCGCGTTTGGTAACAGAAGGGGCCGCCGGATCGATCCGGCGGCCCTTTTCGTTGGTCGCCCCCTCGCATTCCCCATCCGTGCATGTCGTTGGTCGAACCGCGTGGCCCGTTCGCCGAGCCTGCCCGCGTGCGGCTTGCAGGGTTATGGGTCCATAGTGTATTGCAGCAATAATACACTTACGGCCACGACGATGGCCCATGCGATGGAGCAGGCGATGTCCAACAAGCGGCAATTCGACAATCTGGGCGATTTCATCTCGGCAGTGGCCGGGGTGGCGATGACCAAGGCGTTCACCAATCTCGACAAGTTCGACGTCGACCTGAAGAACGTCGGCAGCAATTTCGGCAATTTCGGCGAAAGCATGCGCGTCGCCTGCGAAACGGGCGTCACGCTGCAGGACCTGGACCTGAGCGAGGCGAATATCCGCCATTTGGCGATCCTGGGGCCCGACGACGTCACTGTCACTCGCGGCGAGCGGGCTGCAATCGTGGTCGAGGGCGACGAGGATGCGGCGGACGCGATCCGTTTCCAGCTGGACGACAACAAGCTGTCGGTGATGCGCCTGGGCGGCAAGCGGCAGAACGGCAGCGCCACGGTAAGGCTGACCCTGCCCAAGCTGCGCAAGATCTCGCTCGCCGGATCGGGGTCGGTGCACTGCGACACGATCACCGGGGGCAAGGCGCGCATTTCGGTCGCGGGATCGGGCAGCGTCGTGTGCGAGGAGATCGAGGTCGAGAACCTGAAGATCCAGATGATGGGCTCCGGCTCTGTCACCGCGAAGGGGCGCGCCAAGGCGCTGTCGCTGAAGATCGCCGGTTCGGGCAATGTCGCGATGGCGGGCGTCAGCGTCGAGGGCGCCAGCGTCAGCATGGCCGGTTCGGGCAATGCGAGCTTTGCCAGCGACGGCGACGTTTCGGCCAGCATGGCAGGATCGGGCAATGTCACGGTGAAAGGCCGCGCGCGCTGTTCGGTCAAGGGCGTGGGATCGGGCCGGCTGGTCTGCGAACCGGCCTGATTGGCGAAGGGCCCGGATCTCGATTGGCCGAA
The DNA here is from genome assembly GCA_029936705.1 of Croceicoccus sp. Taxonomy (GTDB): domain Bacteria; phylum Pseudomonadota; class Alphaproteobacteria; order Sphingomonadales; family Sphingomonadaceae; genus Croceicoccus. Next base: position 6,074 of record JAPYSD010000074.1, read on the forward strand.
ATTTCGTTCCAAACCGGTTAGTTCATCGTTCGTCCATCGCTTGCAGTCATGCTAGGCGGCATTCGAAGGAGAATGCCCCGATGCGTCTGCGCCTAGTTCTGCCGGTTCTGATGACGGCCCCGCTGCTGACCGGTTGCCTTGGCACCGTGGTCGATGTCGTCACCCTGCCGGTGAAGGCCGCGGGCAGCGCGGTCGATGCCGTGACCACCAGCCAGAGCGAGGCGGACGAAAACCGCGGCCGCGAATTGCGCAAGCGCGAGGAGAAGCTGGGCAAGCTGGAGCGGCAATACGAGGACGAGATGAAGGACTGCGATCGCGGCAAGGAAAAGGCGTGCGAAGAAGCGCGCCGCACCTATGCCGAGATCCAGGAGCTTCTGCCCTCGGTCCCGGTCGAGCCCGGTCGACGCTGATCGGATCGACGCTGATTGAGCCGCCGCCGATCAGGCCGCGGCGCGCGCCAGCCGGTCGTTGATCGCGGCGCCGATACCGCAGTGCGGGATGGGCGCGACCGCGATGCGCGGCTGCGCGCTTGCGGCAGCGCGGTGCAGGCAGGCGTAGAGCCGCGCGGCAGCCTCGAACAGATCGCCAGTGGCTGAAAGGCTGGTGTCGCCCGCGACCGTCCCGAAGCCGATCATATATTCGCCGTCCTGCGCCTCGCTGGCGTTCAGACGGACCGGTTTGCCCGGTGCGTAATGGCTGGCAAGCTGGCCTGGTGCCTCGATCGCAGTACCGGGGGCGCTGGCAGCGGGTTCGCTGGCCAGCAGGTCGCGCAATGTTTCCAGCGCGATCGGTCCGGGACGCAGGATGCGCCAGCCATCGCGGTCGAGCGCGACGATGGTCGATTCGATCCCCTGCTCCGCCGCGCCGCCATCGATGACCAGGCCGATCCGGCCTTGCAGCGAGCGCGCGACATGCTCTGCCGTGCTGGGGCTGATCGCGCCGCTGCGATTGGCGGACGGCGCGGCAAGCGGGAACGGGCAGCGCTGCAGCAGCGCCTGCATCGCGGGATGCGCGGGGCAGCGGATCGCCACGGTGGCGAGACCCGCCGTGACCGCATCGGCCAGCGGTGCATCCGGCAAACGCGGCAGCACCAGCGTCAGCGGACCGGGCCAGAAGCGTTCGGCCAGTGCCTCGGCACGCGGATCGAAGCGGGCCAGCCGCCGCGCGGCCTGCGTATCGGGTACGTGCACGATCAGCGGGTTGAAGCTGGGCCTGCCCTTGGCCGCGTAGATCGCCGCCACCGCGCTGTCGCTGTCCGCGCGCGCGGCAAGGCCATAGACCGTCTCGGTCGGGACCGCGACGGGGTGCCCCGCCTCCAGCGCCTGCCCGGCGCGTTGCAGCGCGTCCTCGCCCATGGGGAGGATCGCGGGTCCTGCGGGATCGGCATTGGCAGCGCTCATGCCCGCTCGCTATAGGCTCTGGCAGCCAGCGACAAGATCATCCGATTGAAGGCCGCCATCCGACATGTCCGACAGCGAAACCAATTCCCTGCTTGCCCGCATCGCCGCCGCGCTGGAGCGTATCGCCCCCGCCGACGACGGCACGAGCGATCCCGATGCGCTGCCCGCCTATGGCTGGGACGGCGCTGTGCTGCACGGGCATGACCGGATCGACGCGCCGCCCCTCTCCCTGCTGCGCGGCATCGACCGGCAGCGCGACACGATCGCCGCCAACATCCGCCGCCTGGCGGAAGGGGCCGAAGCGCATGACATGCTGCTGTGGGGCGCGCGGGGGATGGGCAAGTCCGCGCTTGTCCGCTCTTCCGTCGTGGCCGCGCGCGAGGCGGGCAATATCGCACTGGTGCAGGCGGCCAGCGACGTGCTCCACACACTGCCCGCGCTGTTCGCCCTGCTGAAGGGCCGTACGCGGCGCTACCTGGTGTTCATCGACGACATCGGCTTCGACCACGAGGAGGATGCGCGCGCCTTGCGCTCCATGCTGGAAGGCGGCGTGACCACTCGCCCCGCCAATGTGCGCATCGCGGTGACGAGCAATCGCCGCAATATCGTCGCGCGGACGCAAGGGCAGCAGGACGATCCGGTGAACGCGCGCGACGACATGGACGATGCGCTGGCGCTGGCGGACCGGTTCGGCCTGTCGGTGAGCTTCCACAAGTGCGACCAGGACGACTATCTCGCCATCGTCGCGGGCTATGCCCGGCATTACGGGCTGGCATGGAACATGGACGACCCGGCGAACCGGGACGAGGCGCTGAACTGGTCGCGCCGACGCGGTTCGCGTTCGGGCCGGGTGGCGCGGCACTATGTCGCCGAACTGGCAGGCCGCGCCGGACGGAGCCTCGACTAGTCCTCGGCGGGCTCTGCGCCTGTAGCGGCCGGGGCGGCAGTCGAGGCGGCAGTCGGAGCAGGGGCGGGCGTGCCCGTCACCCGCCAGATAATGCCGCCGGTGTCGTCGCTGACCAGCAGGCCGCCCGACTGGTCCCAGGCCAGCCACGTTGGCCGGCCATGCGTGGTCTTGAGGTCATCCCCAAGGAAGCCGGTCAGCACCGGCTGCGGCTTGACGTCCATCGGGTTGCCGCGGTCGTCGAACGGCACGAACACCACGTCGTAACCCGCGGGCGGCGAGCGGTTCCACGAACCGTGCCGCGCCACGAAGGCGCCGCTGGCGTAATCCTGCCCCAGCGCGCCGTCGTTCGCGAACACCAGCCCCAGCGGCGCGACATGCGTGCCCAACGCATATTCGGGCCAGCGCGTGTATTCCTGCAGATATTGCGGCATCGGCGCCTCGACCCGCTCGTCATAGGTGAAGCGCCAGTAGATCCACGGCCAGCCATATTGCGCGCCGATCGGCACGTTGGTCAGGTAATCGGGCGGCACGTCGGGGCCCAGCATGTCGCGCTCGTTCACCGTGGTCCACAGCTCGCCGCTGTCGGGATTGAAGGCAAGGCCCATCGGATTGCGCAGCCCGCTGGCGAACTGGCGGCTTGTCTGCGTGGCGAAATCATATTCGTAGATCGCGGCGCGGCCCTTCTCGGCCTCCATCCCGTTCTCGCCGATATTGCTGGCGGAACCGACGGTGACGTACAGCCGCTCCTTGTCGGGGGTAAGCAGCAGGTTGCGCGCCCAATGGTTGCCGCCGCCGGGCAGCGGCATCAGCTGCCATTCCTCGCCCTTCGCAATCGTCGTATCGCCGGGGGTGAAGGGAAACGACAGGACCGCGTCGGTATTGGCGACGATCAGCCGCCCGTCGCGCACCGCCATGCCAAAGGGGGACTTGAGGCCGTCCAGCAGCACGCTCTGGCTGTCGGCACTGCCGTCGCCGTCGGTATCGCGCAGCAGCAGGATACGGTCCGGAGACGGCACCCCTGCCCCGGCCCGGCCCATCAGCCAGCCCGCGACGCGGTCGGTGAAGCTGGCGGGCGGTCCCGGCTGGCGATTGGTCTCGGCCACCAGCACGTCCCCGTTTTCCAGCACCAGGATCGAGCGGGGATGGGTCAGCCCCTCGGCAAAGCGGGCGACCTTCAGCCCCTGTGCCGGGGTGGGCGTTTCGCCTGCGGTCCAGCCGACTGGATCCATGATGCTGACCGACGGGATCGATTCCTCCTGCGCCTCGGCGATCAGCGGATCGGTGCCGGTCAGCTCGTCATCGCCATATTTGGCGGTGACCGGCTGCAGCAGGTACCAGGCGATGGCGACAATCGCGGCGATGACGATCACGGCGATGATGAGCGATTTGCGAAGCGCGGGAGACATGTCGCCCTAGATAGAGCGCGGATCATGAACCGGCAACGACCATTGCCATCAATGGCACGACGGGCGTAAGGCCGCGCGCATGTTCGACTTTTCACCGACCGATCCCGCCGACAAGCCCCTGCTCTATCGCGAGCTGTGCGAGGCGGCCGATGCCATCACCGCGGGCGAGCCCGATGGCGTCGCCAACATGGCCAATGTCGCCGCGCTGATCTGGCATTTCCTGCCGGGCCTGAACTGGGGCGGATTTTATCGCAGCGTCGGCGGAGAGCTGGTGCTGGGCCCGTTCGTCGGCCTGCCCGCGTGCATCCGCATCCCGTTCGGCAAGGGCGTGTGCGGCACGGCGGCCGAAACGGGTGAAAGCCAGCTGGTGCCCGACGTGCACGCGTTTCCGGGCCATATCGCGTGCGATGCGCGCAGCCGGTCCGAACTGGTCGTGCCCGTCCTGCGCGGCGGTGAGACCGTCGCGGTGATCGATTGCGACAGCCCCGAACCCGACTTCTTCGACGAGGACGATCGCAAGGGTCTGGAAGCCCTTGCCGCCATTCTGTCGGAACGGATCTAGATTTCCCCGCCCGTGAGGCGCTGGCACACTAGGTCGAGCTGGTCGAGCGTCTTGTAGCGGATCGTCACCGTGCCGGATGCCGGATCGGCATCGACCTGGATGCTGACAGGCAGGCCAAGCG
>JAPYSD010000627.1 GCA_029936705.1 Croceicoccus sp.
GCCTTCCACGTTTTGTGGAACGCGGCGAATTCAGCCTGCTTGAGGACACGGGCAGCTCGAGCAACAAGCGCATGGGAGAGATGCGCATCGGCGATCACATCTTCCTGCGCGATTACTTTCATCAGGTCCATGATCTGCCGTTCGATGCGAATGGCGGACGCGTCTCGGCCATTCGTATCCGCGCAAAGGGCCGGATCGTTCGCGAAAGCGAGGATGGATTAAACGTCGGCGTGGAATGGGATGAGCCCGCCGAGGCCCGGGTCTGGTATTTTTACACATTCACCGATCCGGTCTGGGGCTTGAGACCTCCAGGGGAACGTCCATCGGCTGACTTGCTGCGGCGCTTCCTGCTGCTGGGCGAAGATCAGGATTACGACTGGTTTCTCAATGATCCATTCTGGCGTGACCGCCTTTTCGGAAAGCCGAAGAAGGAAATTTCCGTGGCCAAACCTACCAACCTCATTCTCTATGGTCCTCCCGGGACTGGCAAGACCTACCGCACCGCGCAGGAGGCTGTGCGCCTGTGCGATGGCAATGCTGATTACGGCGACAATGACGAAGGCCGCGCCGCCTTGATGGCCCGCTATGGCGAACTGGTGAAGGAAAAGCGCATCGAGTTCGTCACCTTCCACCAGAACTTTGGCTACGAGGATTTCGTCGAGGGTCTGCGCCCCACGACGGGCTCATCCGACGGGCAGACCGCTGGCGGCTTCGAACTGAAGCCCGAGCCAGGGATTTTCCGCCGGATCGCTGACCGTGCTGCGGCGCCTGTCATAAAGGCGGATGATGCGTTTTCGCTTCAAGATCGCAGCGTCTTCAAGCTGTCTCTGGGTGAAGCGGGCAAGGCCGAATGGGGATGGGTGTTCGAGGATAGTCTCGAGGAAGGCTACGCAATCTTCGGTTTCAAGAATGTCGATTGGTCCGACGAGAGGTTTAGAAACCGCGATGCGATACTGCGCGAACTGCACGATAGGTTTCCGGATGAAAACCTCACGGTGCAGAACGGCGATGTCAAATCGCCCGACCGCTTCCGCAACCGGATCCGGGAAGGCGATGTCGTCATCGTGTCGAAGGGATTGAATGCCTTTCGCGCCATTGGTGTAGTTGAGGGGCCGTATGAATATGCCCCGCAACCAAATGGCCGCTATTGCCACCGCCGGAAGGTGCGTTGGCTATGGGATGACCCGGAAGGGGTCGATGTCCGCGAGATCAGCGAAAAGCGGTTCAGCCTCGACACGGTCTACGAGCTTCCGAAATCGCGGCTGAATATCGCCGAGATCGAGAGGCTCGTGAATGCGGCGGCCGCCAGCGAAGTCGAGGATGAGAGCGCTGAGCGCGAACCGCACGTGCTGATCATCGACGAGATCAACCGCGCCAATATCTCGAAAGTGTTTGGCGAGCTGATCACCCTGCTCGAACCCGACAAGCGGCTCGGGCAGAACCATGCACTCCTCGTGCGGCTGCCGTACTCCAAGCGCGAGTTTGGCGTGCCGTCGAACCTGCATGTGATCGGCACGATGAACACGGCGGACCGGTCAATCGCACTGCTCGATACTGCGCTGCGCCGACGGTTCAATTTCGAGGAAATCGCGCCCGATCCGTCGCTGCTGACAACGGTCGATGGCATCCCGCTCCAGCAGGTGCTCACTGTCCTCAACCAGCGCATCGAATATTTAGTCGACCGCGATCACCGGATCGGCCACGCCTTCTTCATGGGCGAGGGCGGCACGGACCGACAGGCAATTGACGCCACCATGCGCGACAAGGTCATTCCGCTGTTGCAGGAATACTTCTTCGAAGACTGGTCCCGAATTGCCGCGGTGGTGGGCGATGGCTTTCTCGAGAAGACCACTTTGAAAGCGCCGCCCGGGATCACGGGAGATCCACGCGACAGCTGGGCAGTGCGGGATGTCTGCCTCGCTGATGCTTATGAT
>JAPYSD010000075.1 GCA_029936705.1 Croceicoccus sp.
GGCTATGGCTTCATCCAGCCCGACGATGGCTCGGCTGACAGCTTCGTTCACATCTCGGCCGTCCAGGCGGCTGGCATGCAGACGCTGGATAAGGAACAGCGCCTGAACTACGAAGTCGAAATGGGCCGCAACGGCAAGGCAAGCGCCGTGAACCTGTCGGCTGCCGACTGATTTCCCATTGCCCCGCCCGGTCCGTGACCGGCGCGGGGCAATGTCTTTTCCCCCACCCGGACGGGAGCCTTCGTGAGCCAGACCTTCGAATTCTATGACGCCCGCGCCCGCGAGGCAGCGGCAGAGGCTGAGCAGGCCACCTTGGACAATGTGCGCGACCGCAATCTGCGCGCCGCCAAGACATGGCGCGGCCTTGCCGACCAGGCACGCCGCGTGCTGGCCGAACGCAACAAGGCCGAGCAGGAGCGTGTCGACCGCCGCCGCGCCGAGGCCGAGGAAGCCGAGGCCGAACAGGCCGAAGCGCGCGAGACGCACTGACCCGGCGGCGCGGCGTTTCGCGCTGTCCTACATCATGACCCGGCGCTAGATCGGGGCGAGGGGGCATCCCCTTCGCTCCTTGAAAACGTACGCCGATTTTTCCCGCATGGTCCCGGTGTCAACCGGCGCCCGCAAACCCGCGCGTTTCCGCGGGTTTTCGCACGATTGCGCCAGGTGACAGCCTGTGTAGGACGTGTCGCCCCTGTCAACGGGCCCCTGTCAACCGAACCGCCAGCCTTGGCCGCTGGCCGTACCCGGCCCTGCATGGCGGGGCTTGGCAGCACCCGCGCGGCTTTCTATGCCCGTCGCCAAGAATGTCCGGCCGCCCGCCAGCAGCGGGCCGCGCCGCATGACAGCGATACGGGAGCCCGCATGCCACAGACCACACACGCCGCGCCTGCCATGATCCCGGTGCCCGAACAGGCAAGGGACCAAACGCTCTGCACGCTGGACCAGTACCGGCAGATGTATGCGCGCAGCATGGACGACCCGGACGGCTTCTGGCTGGAACAGGCCCAGCGGCTGGACTGGTTTACCGCCCCCTCCAGGATCGCGGGGTGGAGCTTCGACCCGGTCGAGATCAAGTGGTTCGAGGACGGCGAGATCAACATCTGCCACAACGCCGTCGACCGCCATGTCGAGGCCGGTAACGGCGACCGCATCGCGGTGATCTTCGAACCCGACAGCCCCGACGATGCGGTCCGCCGCTTCACCTTTGCCGAGGTGCAGCGCGAAGTGATCCGCATGGCGGGCACGCTGAAGAAGATGGGTGTGGCCAGGGGCGACCGCGTCACGATCTACATGCCGATGATCCCCGAGGGCGCGTTTGCCATGCTGGCATGCGCGCGCATCGGCGCGGTGCATTCGGTGGTGTTCGGCGGCTTCTCGCCCGACGCCATCGCCGGCCGGATCGAGGATTGCCGCTCCGACTTCGTGATCTGCGCCGACGAAGGCCTGCGCGGGTCCAGGGCGATCCCGCTGAAGGCCAATGTCGATGCCGCGCTGAAGAAGGTATCGGTCAGGCAGGTGCTGGTCGTCCGCCACACCGGCGGCAAGGTCGAGATGACGGAAGGCCGCGACCACTGGTACCACGAGATCAGCCAGGGCGTGCCCGAAGACTGCCCGTGCGAGGTGATGAAGGCCGAAGACCCGCTGTTCATCCTCTACACCTCCGGCTCCACGGGCAAGCCCAAGGGCGTGGTCCACACGACCGGCGGCTATGCCGTCTGGACCGAGACGACGTTCCGCCACGTCTTCGACTACCGCGAGGGCGAGGTATACTGGTGTACCGCCGACATCGGCTGGGTCACCGGGCACAGCTATATCGTCTATGGCCCGCTGCAGGCAGGGGCCACCGCGCTGATGTTCGAAGGCGTGCCGAGCTATCCCGATCACGGCCGGTTCTGGCAGATCGTGGACAAGCACCGGGTGAATATCTTCTACACCGCGCCCACCGCGATCCGCGCACTGATGCGCGAAGGTGACCGGTTCGTCGACGATTACGACCTGTCCTCGCTGCGCCTGCTGGGCAGCGTGGGCGAACCGATCAACCCCGAGGCCTGGCGCTGGTACCGCGATCATGTCGGCCACGGCAGCGCCCCGGTCGTCGACACCTGGTGGCAGACCGAGACGGGCGGGGTGATGATCACCACCCTGCCGGGCGCGCACGGAATGAAGCCGGGCAGCGCGGGCCGCCCGTTCTTCGGCGTCGCGCCGCAGCTGGTCGACAATGACGGCAAGGTGCTGGCCGACGAATCGACGGGCGGCGCCGCCGAGGGCAATTTGTGCATCACGCGAAGCTGGCCCGGCCAGGCGCGCACCGTCTATGGCGATCACGACCGCTTCATCCAGACCTATTTCAGTCACTACCCCGGCAAGTATTTCAGCGGCGACGGCTGCCGCCGGGACGATGACGGCTATTACTGGATCACGGGCCGGGTCGACGACGTCATCAACGTCTCGGGCCACCGCATGGGCACGGCAGAGGTCGAAAGCGCGCTGGTGCTGCACGAAAAGGTCGCCGAGGCCGCGGTCGTGGGCTTTCCGCACGACATCAAGGGGCAGGGCATCTATTGCTATGTCACGTTGAACGCCGGGGTGGAGGACAGCGACGAGCTGAAGGCCGAGCTGCGCCAGTGGGTGCGGACCGAGATCGGCCCGATCGCGACGCCCGACCACCTGCAGTTTACGCCCGCACTGCCCAAGACGCGGTCAGGCAAGATCATGCGCCGCATCCTGCGCAAGATTGCCGAGAACGACTTCGGCTCGCTGGGCGATACATCGACGCTGGCGGATCCGTCGCTGGTCGACGGGCTGATCGAGGGGCGCCAAAACCGCTGATCCACCTTTGCGTGGATCAGTCCTGCGGCGGCGCGGGGCAATTGCGCTGGCAATGGGCGGAGGCGGCCGGATTGAACCGCCCGCTGACCCTGATCGTCGCGCCATTGTCCAGCGCATAGGTCGCGGCGTCCGTATTGGCGAGCGCATCGACGTTCGCCGGGATGCTGACGGTGCCCCTGCGGTTCGATGTTCGTCGCGGCGCCGCAGCGGCAGCGCGCGGGCGGCGGGCCGGACGTGCCGTGCTGCCGATCGTGTTGGCGGCATTGCCGATGCTGCCGCTGATCGACCGACCAAGGGAGCGCTGCGCCCCGCCGGTCTGCGCCGTACCGGACAGGATCACGGCGCTTTCCGCCGCGTCCTGCGCCCGTGCCGGGACGTCAAAGGACAAGCCCGCTGCCACGACGGCGGCAGCGGCAAGCAGGCAGGTTCGTGTGCTGGGCATTTCGGCACCCTCCATTCCCCGCGACCTGCCGCATCCTGCGCCCGCCCGGCCCGCCTGGCAACGTTCCTGTGCCGATTGTGCTGCGATGTGACAGCCGCCGCCGGGCCGCCCACGCGATCAGTGAACCTGCGCCGTCGCGGCTCCGCGCGGAACCCGGATCGATTCGACCAGCCGCCCGATCTCTGCCGGCGGGCTGGCGGTGAACTTCATCACCGCGATGGCAACACCGAAATTGATCAGCATGCCGATCACGCCGATCCCTTCGGGCGAAATGCCCAGCAGCCAGTTCTCCGCCACGTTGGCATCGGGGTTCCACAGCTTGAAATAGGCGATGTAGAGGAAGGTGAAGCCCAGCCCCGCGACCATGCCCGCGATCGCCCCTTCCTTGTTCATCGACTTGGTGAAGATGCCCATGAAGATCGCCGGAAACAGCGATGCCGCCGCCAGACCAAAGGCAAAGGCGACGACCTGCGCCACCCATCCGGGCGGATAGATCCCCAGCACGCCCGCCACCACGATCGCCGCCGTCGCCGCAAGGCGCGCCGCCAGAAGTTCGCCCTTTTCCGAAATGCCGGGCCGGAAGGTCGACTTCAAAAGGTCGTGGCTGACCGCGGTGGAAATCACCAGCAGCAGCCCCGCCGCCGTCGACAGCGCCGCCGCCAGCCCGCCCGCCGCGACCAGCGCGATCACCCAGCCGGGCAGATTGGCGATTTCAGGGTTGGCCAACACCATGATGTCGCGGTCGAGATAGACCTCGTTCGCGTTGTCCGCGACTGGCGCATTGGTGACCAGCCGGTTGCCCGCGGGCCCGCGCTCACCCGAATAATCCGGCGCGCCGGTGAATGGATCGCCCGCCGCGACCTGCATCACCCCGTCGCCGTTCTTGTCGGTAAAGGCGATGAGGTTGTTGGCTTCCCAGTTCGTGAACCACGCCGGTGCCTCGGCATAGGGGGTGTCGTTGATGCTTTCGTTGAAGTTCAGCCGCGCAAAGGCCGCGACGGCTGGGGCGGTGGTATAGAGCAGCGCGATGAACACCAGCGCCCAGCCCGCCGACTTGCGCGCGTCCGACGCCTTGGGCACGGTGAAGAAACGCACGATGACATGGGGCAGCCCCGCCGTGCCGATCATCAGCGCGGCGGTGATGCAGAACACGTCGATCATCGACTTGCCATCGGTATAGGGACCGAATCCCATCATCTGCAGCGACTGGTCCAGCTTCTCCAGCACATACATCCCCGACCCGTCGTTCACGGTGGAACCCAGCCCCAGCTGCGGGATCGGATTGCCGGTGATCAGCATCGAGATGAAGAACGCCGGCACCATGTAGGCGAAGATCAGCACGCAATATTGCGCGACCTGCGTATAGGTGATGCCCTTCATCCCGCCCAGCACGGCATAGAAGAACACGATGCCCATGCCGATCACCACGCCCAGTTCGACCGACACGTCGAGGAAGCGGCTGAACACGATGCCCACGCCGCGCATCTGCCCCGCGATATAGGTGAACGAGATGAAGATCAGGCAGATCACCGCGACAGTGCGGGCCACCCTGGAATAATACCGCGTGCCGATGAAGTCGGGCACCGTGAACTGCCCGAACTTGCGCAGATAGGGCGCCAGCAGCAGCGCCAGCACGACATAGCCGCCGGTCCAGCCCATCAAATAGACCGAACCGTCATAGCCCATGAAGGCGATCAGCCCCGCCATCGAGATGAAGCTGGCCGCGCTCATCCAGTCGGCGGCGGTCGCCATGCCGTTGACCACGGGATGCACCCCGCCGCCCGCCACGTAGAACTCCTTGGTGGAACCCGCCCGCGTCCAGATCGCGATCCCGATATAGAGCGCGAAGCTGGCGGCGACGAAGATATAGATCAGCGTCTGTGTCGACATGTCCGCCCCGCTCAATCGCCGAGGTCGTAGCGGCGTTCGATCCGCTTCATCTTCCAGGCGTAGAAGAACACCAGCACGATGAAGACATAGATCGAACCCTGCTGCGCGAACCAGAAGCCAAGCGGAAAGCCGCCGATCATGAACCGATCGAGAAAGCCGCGCAGCAGGATGCCGCAGCCGAAGGACGCGATGAACCAGATCGACATCAGCATCACCAGCAGGCGTATGTTGGCCTTCCAATAGGCGCGGGCGTGCCCCTCGTCAGCCGCCTCTACCTCCGCTTCCGCCCCAGTCGCCGCCTGATCCCGGTCGCTTGCCATCCCGCCACTTCCCCCATTGTCGTTCTGTTGCGCCGAGACTTCCCGCGCGCGGGCGGTTTGGCAAGAGCGATCAGGGACGTTCCCCACGGCCATGTCGCGGCGCGGCGGTGAAACCCCGTCAGCGCGTCACTTGCAGCCGGCGGGCGGGGCCGTGACGGTCTGCTCGATCGCGCCGAAGATCGAATGGCCCGCGGCATCGCGCATCTCGATCCGCACGACGTCGCCGTGCTGCAGGAACGGGGTGGCGGCCTGGCCGTCTTGGATCGTTTCGATCGTGCGCAGCTCCGCGATGCAGGAATAGCCGACGCCCCCTTGGTCGACTGGTCGGCCGGGGCCGCCGCCTTCGTCCTTGTTGCTGATCGTACCCGACCCGATGATCGCGCCCGCGCCCAGGTTGCGGGTGCGCGCCGCGTGCGACACTAGGTCGGCCAGGGTAAAGGTCGCGTCGATCGCGACATCGGCCCTGCCAAAGGGCTGCCCGTTGAAGTCGACCATCAGCGGCAGGCGGATCAGTCCGTCCTGCCAGGCATCGCCCAGTTCGTCGGGCGTGACCGCGACCGGCGAAAAGCTTGTCGCGGGCTTGGACTGGTAGAATCCAAAACCCTTGGCCAGCTCGCCCGGGATCAGACCGCGCAGCGACACGTCGTTCACCAGCATCAGCAGCTTGACGTGATCGCCCGCCTGCTCAGGCGCGGTGCCCATCGGCACGTCGTCGGTGATGCACGCGATCTCGCCCTCCATGTCGCAGCCCCAGTCCGGGTGGCCCAGCGGGATGTCGGCGCGCGGCGGCAGGAAATCGTCGGATCCGCCCTGGTACATCAGCGGATCGCTGTAGAAACTCTCGGGCACCTCTGCGCCGCGGGCCTGCCGCACCAGCTCGACATGGTTGAGATAGGCCGACCCGTCCGCCCATTGATAGGCGCGCGGCAGGGGCGACAGCGCGTCATGCTCGCGAAAGCGCAGGCAGGGCACGGCCTCGTGCTCGACATCGCGGTAGAGCAGTTCGAGGCGCGGCGCGATCCGGTCCCAGTCATCCAGCGCGGCCTGCAGCGTGGGCGCGATATTGTCGGCGGCGCAATAGCGGGTCAGGTCCTTCGAGACCACGACCAGCCGCCCATCGCGGCTGCCATCGTCGATTGATGCGAGTTTCATGAGGGTGTGCCTTCAGCCTGTTCTTCTTATCCCCGGATGGGTGCCACACTCGCCACCCTCTGAACAGGGGATAGCGGACGCGCGGCATCGACGGGCATGGCGAAACGTCCGGTGAGGCGGGATCTGGCGGAAAATGTAGGGGAGGCTGGCGGAGACGGAGGGATTCGAACCCTCGAGACAGGTTACCCCGTCTGGTTCCTTAGCAGGGAACTGGTTTCAGCCACTCACCCACGTCTCCGGAAGAAGGGCGCCTATAGCGAGCGTTCAGAACCTCATCAAGGCTGCTTTTTCCATTCGGCGCAACTCGTGCAGAAAGCGGCGGATAAGTGGGGGCGGGGGGTCGATCCGGCGCTCAAACGGTCCGATTCACCGCCCATTCATTGCCGGAATGGCTGCATGGGCTCAGGCAGCCGCGTCAGGCAGGTGGCATCGCGATCCGTATCGGCGCAAGCGCCCGGTCGGCCATAGGCGATAATCAAGAATACGGGGTATTACCGATGAATTTGCGCTCCAGTCTCGCCAAGCGCGCTACCGCGTTCCTGGCACTCGGTCTCGGGCTCGGCTCCATCCAGCCGGCCTTTGCCCAGATCCAGACGATCGATCCCAACGATACCTATGCCTCGGGCGGGCAGCAGACGGGCGGTGCGATCGACGGGGACCTGAACGGCGAACTGCCGCCGGTGTCGGGCGGCACGATGGCGGGCGACCCCTATGCGGCCCAACCCGCACCTGCGCCTGCTCCGACTCCGGCCCCGGCCCAAGACCCCTACACGGCCCCCGGCACGGAAACCCCGGGCGATCCCTACAGCGCTCCCGTCGCGGAAGGCGCGCCGACCGACGTGTTCCCGGCGGAACAGGCCGCCAAGCAGACCCCGGCATCGACCACCTACCAGGAAGACGATTTGATGGGCGCGGCCGAAGGCGTGTTCGGCAAGGGCGCGGAAGGGCTGGCCGGCCTGATCGAGAAGATCCTCAAGGACCAGGGCGAACCCAATGCCTATATCGTCGGGCGCGAGGCGGGCGGCGCGTTCATCGCGGGCGTCCGCTATGGCTCGGGCACGATGTATCACAAGGTAGAGGGCAAGCGCCCGGTGTACTGGACCGGGCCGTCGATCGGTTTCGACTTCGGCGCCAACGCGGCATCGACCTTCGTCCTCGTCTACAACCTGTGGGACAGCGAGGAACTGTTCGAACGCTATCCCGCGGGCGAGGGCGCGGCCTATGTCGTCGGAGGGCTGAACGCCAGCTACATGCGTAAGGGCGATGTCGTGCTGATCCCGATCCGTCTGGGCGCGGGCGCGCGGCTGGGCATCAACGCGGGCTACATGAAGTTCTCGAAGAAGCAGGACTGGCTGCCGTTCTGATCACGCGCCGAGCGGCCGGGCCTGACCGCACCGGTCAGGCCGCGGCCAGCAGCCACGCGACATAGGCGCAATAGGCCGCGACCAGCATGGCGCCGGTGCCGCGTCCGACCCGGCCCCGCAGCACCGCGACCGCGCAGAGCAGCGCGGCGCTCACCGCGACCAGCCCCAGGTCCCACGGCAGCATCCGGGCGGGTATCGGGGCAGGGGCGACCATCATCGTGACCCCGCCGATGCCCAGGATGTTGTACATGTTCGATCCGACCACGTTACCGAACGCGACCTCGGTCTCTCCCTTGCGGGCCGCCACGACCGAGGTGACCAGTTCGGGCATCGACGTGCCGATCGCGACGACGGTCAGCCCGATGACGGTTTCGCCAAGGCCCGCCAGCTGCGCCAGCTCGATCGCCGCATCAACCAGCAGGCGCCCGCCGATCACCAGCAGGACCAGCCCGCCCAGCGTCAGCAGGACCGGCCGCGTCCACCCCGTTTCGGGCACGTGCGGCGCGTTCTCGCGCAGCTTGGGCGCCTCGGCCCGGTCGTGCGCGGCGTTGTGGACCGGCTCGGGGGCATCGCGCTTCTCCTCGAAATAGCAGAAGGCGATATAGGCGAGCAGCGCCGCCGCCATGGCCAGGCCGATGCCGAAACCGCTCCACTGCGAAAGACCCAGTCCCAGCAATGCCAGCGAGGCACCCAGCGCCAGGCCCGTGTCGCGCCCGGCGATGTCGCGGCGGATGACGATCGGCGCCACCAGCGCCGCCGCGCCCAGGATCAGCAGCGTGTTCGCGATGTTCGACCCCGCGATATTGCCCCAGGCGATGGCGGGCGAACCCGACAGTGCGGCCTGAAGGCTGGCGACCAATTCGGGGGCGGATGTCCCGAACCCCACGATGACCAGCCCGATGACCAGCGGGGTGACACCGGCACGCTCGGCCAGCCGCACGGACCCGCGCACGAGCAGTTCTCCGCCCACCAGGAGACCGCCAAGTCCCACGGCGAGCATCAGCAATGTAGCAATCAAGATCGGACCCTCACATGTATCGGTTGATCAGCGCCCGCCCGGCATCACGCGGGCGAAAGCGCCCCAGGGGCGCGCACCGCGCGGCGGGAACCGGTCCACGCGCCAGCTGAACGGCGCAGCGCGCTGCGGATGCGGTGACGTAAAAGCCGAAGGCGCAGGAGGTTCCACGCGTCGGGATGCCGGCGCTGCTTTTCCAGTCGCAGGTGGCGGTCCACCTTCTGCAGCAATTCGTTCAACCTGTAGATACGGCCCTTCATCACGTTCTCCTTGATCGAAGCCTGTTCGATCGGACATCGACGCGGTGATCGGGGAGTACGAGGATAGGCCCGTCGATTTGCGCATCGGATGATCCGATACGGTCCGACATCACGTGCATCCCCGCAGGGATGCACGCCAGAGGGGCCCGGCCCGCACAGCCAATATGCTGGCACGCCGTCCGGGTTTCAAGGGAGGGCGTATCGGCGCAACAATGCTTCAGGGCTTGCCCGAAGCGCGAAGCCCCGGCATGGAGCGCCCGCCCTGACGCAGGCGTCGCGGCGCGAATCGAAACCGGACCCACGGCATCGCCGAACAGGATTTTGTATGACCATGCTCGCCCAGCTCACCCAACAGCCCCCAGACGCGCTGCTCGCGCTCATCAAGCTCTATTCGGCTGACGATCGGGCGGACAAGATCGACCTGGGCGTCGGCGTCTATCGCACGGGCGAGGGGGCAACCCCGGTCTTCACCTCGATCAAGAAGGCCGAGCAGATCCTGGTCGACCAGCAGGATTCCAAGGCGTACCTGGGCCCCGAAGGCGACATGGCGTTCGTCGAGGCGCTGAAGCCGATCATCTTCGGCAAGGATTTCGCGCGGCTCGACTGCATCGACGGCATGCAGACGCCGGGCGGCACCGGCGGCGTGCGGCTGGCGGCGGCGCTGGCCAAGGCGGCAGGCGTGACGAAGATCTGGATGGGAACGCCCAGCTGGCCCAACCATGCGCAGATCATGAAGGACCTGAGCATCGAGGTCGGTGCGTTCAACCACGCGGCCGAAGACGGTACCGCGGACATGGCCGCACTGCGCCAGACCATAGCCGCAGCCGCGCCGGATGATGCCATTCTGCTGCACGGATGCTGCCACAACCCGACCGGAATCGACTTTTCGCAGGCCGAGTGGAAGGAAATCGCCGGCCTGCTGGCGGACAAGGGCCTGCTGCCGATCCTGGACCTGGCCTACCAGGGGCTGGGCGACGGGTTGGAGGAAGACGCCGCGGGCGTGCGCATGGTGATGGACGCCGTGCCCGAGGCGCTGCTGGCCTATAGCTGCGACAAGAATTTCGGCCTGTACCGCGACCGCGTGGGCGCGGTGTACATGATGGGCGAGGGCGCCGATTGCCTGCCGCGCATCGCCTCGAACGGCGCGGCGCTGGCCCGTGCCAACTGGTCGATGCCGCCCGAC
>JAPYSD010000628.1 GCA_029936705.1 Croceicoccus sp.
GGCGAGGTCGGCAGCCGATTCCTGTCCGCGCGTGAAGGCAAGGAACTTGCCCACCGCGGCCTGCTGGCCCGCTGCCATCACGCCCATCGCGGCCGCGCCGCCGCCCGCCGCCGCCGCCGCGACGCCCAG
This sequence comes from Croceicoccus sp., assembly GCA_029936705.1. Classification (GTDB taxonomy): domain Bacteria; phylum Pseudomonadota; class Alphaproteobacteria; order Sphingomonadales; family Sphingomonadaceae; genus Croceicoccus. The sequence continues at coordinate 130 of JAPYSD010000628.1, forward strand.
CAGCAGCGAGAGGATCGAGATATTGGACGCGGCGGTCGCGCCCTGTCCGATGCCGATGACATGGCCGCCGGTGATATGGCCCAGCTCGTGCGCGATCACGCCCTGCACCTGCAGCGCGGTATCGGCTTCGCCGATCAGGCCTGCATGGACATAGACGACCTGCCCGCCCGCGACGAACGCGTTGACCGAATTGTCGCCGACCATGACGACATCGACATTGCCGGGTTCCAGGCCCGCGGCCTTCACCAGCGGGGCGGACATGTCCTTGAACAGGGCCTCGGTCTCGGCATCGCGCAGGATCGATTGCGCCATCGCCGGGCGCGCGGCGAACATGGTGAGCGCCAGCATCGCCGCCAGCCAGACGCAGGCGCGCGCGGCCATGCGCAGCGACGCATGGGCGGCGTGGCGGATGTGCGCGCTGCGGATGGGGCCGCTGCGGGCGGGATCAGGCGAAACGGTCGGATGCATGTCGTGTCCGTGCTGGGCGTGCTCCCAGCGCTGTGAACCCCGGCTTAAGCGCCGCGCGCCTCCGGTTCAAGCGAATGCCCGTCATGCCGTGGCGGCGGCATCGCCTTCCTGCCCCGAATCGCGCACCGTCGCGACGATCTGCTCTGCTTCCTCGTCGTGGGTCAGGCCGATTTCCGCCAGGAATTCCTGCCCGACGTCATATTGCGACCCCAGCCAGAGCGGTACGCCCGCGCGCACGATATCGGCCTTGGCCTGCACCTCCTCGGGCGAATGCGCCTCACCCGCCTTGCGGATGAAGATGGCCGCGATCCTTCCGTGAAACTTCCACGCGATCCGCGCAAAGGCGACGAGGTCGGCCTGCGTATCGTCGCCGATCAGCGCGAACCGCATGTCGGGATAGAACGCCAGCAGCCCCGCCATCGCCGCGATCTTGTGCTCGCCGTGGCTGGCCGAGCCCAGCGTTTCGCGGTTCAGGCCCCAGTCGCGCAATTGCAGCGGTCCCATCGGCAGCTTGCGGCTGCGCATGAAGGTGGTGAGATAGGCGAACAGGTTCCACGGGCTGGACGAGACGTAGAAGAACGGGTGGCGCGTGGCGGGCAGGTGCTTGCCGGGCGAGGCGGGACCGCCCGACAGCGCGCTGTACAGGCGGTCTGCGCCCGGCACCGGTGTCCGCTCGGCCGGCATCTGCGCCAGGATCCGTTTCCAGTTGCGCAGGACGGAATGCAGGCCGCCAGTGATCCCGGTCTCGATGATGGTGTCGTCGATGTCCGAGATGACCGCCAGCTCGGCGCTGGCGCCGGGAGCGAGCACATAGCCTTCTGCCGTGCGGGCGCCCGATCCGTCGTTCCAGGCGAAGCACACCGTCTCCCACTCGGTATGGTCGGCAAGCGGCCAGCCATCCAGTTCCAGGTCGAATTCGACATAGCCCTCGTCGTCGGTGAAGCCCGCGTGCCGGGACAATGCGCCGGAAGGCGAGCGGATTTCCAGCTGGACCGGCAGGCCCGCAACCTCGCGCGAAGCGAAGTGCGAGACCAGCGCGCGCATCTTGGCAAAGCGCGAATCGTGGTCCCAGCGCGGCGGCCGGCTGCGCAGCGCACGCGCGGCGATGCGCAGGCGGGTCGGGCTGCGGTAACCGAAAAAGGGGAAGATGACGGGCGGCGTGCGAAACAGCGGCATGGCCCTGATCGTGCTATCTCGCGCCCGGTCGGTCAAGCGCGGCGGGCGTGACCGTTCTGACGTATTGCCGGGCAGACCGGGGCGGGTCAGAAGGCCTGCGCGGCGCGCTCGACCTATTCGCGGTCATAGGGCAGTTCGCCGAGCAGGACGTCATTGCAC
>JAPYSD010000076.1 GCA_029936705.1 Croceicoccus sp.
CGGATCGCAGGTTGTCACCGACTACCTGGTCAAGGCGGGCCTGCAGGATCACCTGAATGCCATCGGGTTCGACCTGGTCGGCTATGGCTGCACGACCTGCATCGGCAACTCCGGCCCGTTGGCCGAGCCGATTTCGAGGGCGATCAACAACAACAACGTGGTCGCCGCCTCGGTCCTGTCGGGCAACCGCAACTTCGAGGGCCGCGTGTCGCCCGACGTGCGCGCCAACTTCCTGGCATCGCCGCCGCTGGTCGTCGCCTATGCGCTGAAGGGCACCGTGACCGAGGACATCACCGAGACCCCGATCGGCACCGGCAACGACGGCACCGACGTCTATCTGAAGGACATCTGGCCGACCAATGCCGAGGTGGCCGAGGTGCTGAAGGGCGCGATCAGCCGCGACATGTTCCAGGCCCGCTATGCCGACGTCTACAAGGGCGACGAGCACTGGCAGGCCATCAATGTCGAGGGTTCGGACACCTATAGCTGGCGCGCCGGTTCGACCTATGTCGCCAACCCGCCCTATTTCGAGGGCATGGGCATGACCCCGGCGCCGGTGAACGACATCATCGACGCCAAGCCACTGGCGATCCTGGGCGATTCGGTCACGACCGACCACATCTCGCCCGCCGGTTCGATCAAGGAAGACAGCCCCGCGGGCCGCTACCTCAAGGAGCACCAGGTCGCGAAGGCGGACTTCAACAGCTATGGCTCGCGCCGCGGCAACCATGAAGTGATGATGCGCGGCACCTTTGCCAACATCCGCATCCGCAACGAAATGGTCCCCGGCGTCGAGGGCGGTTACACCACCTACAACGGCGAGCAGATGGCGATCTACGATGCCGCCATGAAGCACAAGGAAGACGGCACGCCGCTGGTGGTCGTCGGCGGCAAGGAATACGGCACCGGATCGTCGCGCGACTGGGCGGCGAAGGGCACGATCCTGCTGGGCGTGCGCGCGGTGCTGGTCGAAAGCTTCGAGCGTATCCACCGCTCCAACCTTGTCGGCATGGGCGTGCTGCCCCTGCAGTTCAAGGCAGGCGACACGCGCGAGACGCTGGGCCTGACGGGCGACGATCAGTTCACGATCCTGGGCCTCGACAATCTGAAGCCGAGCCAGGAAGTCACCGTGAAAGTGACGCGCAAGGACGGCTCGAGCTTCAGCTTCGACGTGCTGTGCCGCATCGATACCGCGAACGAGATGGAATATTACCGCAACGGCGGCATCCTCCATTACGTTCTGCGCAAGCTCGCCGCGGACTGATCCGCAGGCGATAGCGTGACAAGCGAAGGGGCGGCTCTCAGGCGAGGGCCGCCCCTTCTGCTTCTCCGGCGGGGGCGATCAGCCGCCCATGGCGATGCCATGGCGCATCTGCACCGCGGCCCGTTCCTGCTGCGCGCCCGCGATCGCCTTGGCGACACACGCCCGTTCGCTGCGCGATTGTAAGCTTGGTCCGTTCGGCTGCACGCAGACCTTTTGCGCGGCGCGGCGGATCCGGCTTTCCAGGCGGGCGATGGTCCGGCTGCTGGCGAAATCCTCGTCGGTAACCTTGATGCGGGCGGTGCGGACCTCGGGCCCGACCGCCATGGCCGGGGTGGCGAGAACTGCCGATGCGGCAAGCGCGGTAGCGATGGTGATGATCTTCACGGGCTTCCTTCCTCTTCGCTTCGAGCGCTCATGGCTCTTCATGCAGGAAGGATTATGCCCGTTTGTCAGAGGGCGCCGCTGCGGATCGACGGGATCATCTGCCCGCTCTGCAAGGGACGCGCCGTGCCGACGAAACGCCGAGCGCGTCCGGCGAACGGCAGCTTATTCGTCGAACAGGCCGCCTGGCGGAAGCCCCTGCTGCGGCGGGGCAAGGCCGAGATGCTGCCAGCCGCGGTCGTTCAGGCAGCGTCCGCGTGCCGTGCGGGCGACGAGGCCGAGCTGGATCAGATAGGGTTCGATCACTTCCTCGATCGTGTCGCGTGGTTCGGACAGCCCGGCGGCCAGCGTTTCGACCCCGACCGGCCCGCCCTTGTAGATGTCCGCGATCATGTGGAGGTAACGCCGGTCCTGCGCGTCGAGGCCAAGCGAATCGACCTCGAGCCTGGTCAGCGCATCGTCGGCGATCTGGTCGGTAATGGTCGGCGCCTTGGCCACCTCGGCGAAATCGCGCACGCGGCGCAGCAGGCGGCCCGACACGCGGGGGGTTCCGCGCGAACGCCGCGCAATCTCGCGCGCGCCGCCGGGATCGATCCCGATATTGAGCAGCCGCGCCCCGCGCGAGACGACGCTTTCCAGTTCCCCGACCGTGTAGAAATTGAGCCGGACCGGGATGCCAAATCGGTCGCGCAGCGGCGTAGTCAGCAAGCCCTGCCGAGTGGTCGCGCCGACCAGCGTGAAGGGCGGCAGGTCGATCCGCACGCTGCGCGCGGCCGGACCCTCGCCGATGATGAGGTCGAGCGCACGGTCCTCCATCGCGGGATAGAGCACTTCCTCGACCACCGGGTTCAGCCGGTGAATCTCGTCGATGAAGAGGACGTCGCCTTCTTCCAGATTGGTCAGCAGCGCGGCCAGGTCGCCCGATTTCGCGATGACCGGACCTGATGTCGCGCGAAAGCCGACGCCAAGCTCGCGCGCCACGATCTGCGCCAGCGTGGTCTTGCCCAGGCCGGGAGGGCCGAAGAACAGCACGTGGTCCATCGCCTCGCCGCGCGACTTGGCCGCCTCGATGAAGACGCGCAGGTTTTCGCGCGCGGCCTGCTGGCCGACGAATTCCTCAAGCGTCTTGGGACGCAGCGCCGCATCGATATCGTCGGGCTGACGTTCGGGCGAATGGAGGGGAACGGGATCGGCCATCAGAACGGGTTCAGCGTATAGCCCTGCTGTTGCAGCAGCGCATGGGCGGTCATGGCGGAAAGCGCCATCTCGACACCGGGCAGCAGCTCGTCGCGGGCGATGCCCATGGCGGCGGCGCTCTGCCCGCACAGTATGACCCGGATGCCCTTGTCCAGCAGCGCGGCGATGATCGGCGCATTGGCATTGTCAGCCCCGTCGTTGCGGGCGGCATAGGCCTGCGCATTCAGCAGGTCCGCGCCAGCCGCCCCGTGGACGACCACGGCGAGGTGGATGCGGTCTTCGGGCATGCCTGCGCGCACATGCATGTTGTAGAAACGCGCCAGCGTGCCGAGGCCGCGACTGGTCTGCCCGGCAGGCGCGGCATCGGACAGGTCGAACGCGACCTTGAACTCGGCATCGGCGGGGATCGGCATGTCGCTGTCCACCTCGGCCACGGGGCCGAAGGGGAAGACCGGGCCGGGGGTCATGCTGTCCGGCAAACCCTGCGCGGCGGCAGGGGCCGACAGCGCCATGGCCAGGATCGTCGTCATTACGCGCATCAGCCTGCCGCCTTCTTAAGTGCCATGCGGATCAGCGCGCTTTCGCTGGCATCCTCGCCCAGTTCGCCTTGCGCCTCGGCCACGGCCTTGGCCGCGATGGCAGGCTTGAAGCCCAGGTTCTCAAGCGCGGAGACCGCATCGGCGCTGTTGCCGCCGACCGGGGCCGCCACCATGCCGCCCGCGCCTGCGACGACAGGCATGCCGCCTGCCTTTTCCTTCAGCTCGTTGACGATGCGGCCTGCCAGCTTGGGCCCGACCCCGTTGGCCCGGGCTACCATGGCGGCATCGCCCTTCGCGCAGGCCTGCTGCAATTCCTCGGTCGAGAGGGCCGACAGGATCGCCAGCGCCACCTTCGACCCCACGCCCTGCACGCCGTGCAGCAGGCGGAACCAGTCGCGTTCCGCCCCGCGGGCGAAACCGATCAGGCGCATGTCGTTCTCACTCACCTGCAGGTCGGTGTAGAGCGTGCATGCCTCTCCCTTCTCGCCCAAAGCCGAAAGGGTGCGCGCCGAGCAATGGACGAGGTAGCCGACGCCGCCGACGTCGATCACGGCCCAATCCGTGCCTGTTTCGTCCAGCCTGCCTGCAAGTTTCGCGATCATGCGACCGGCCTAGCGTTGTTTCCGCTTTGTTTCGAGGGGGGAACCAAATCCACCCACAAGCCCTTGATCAGTAGCAAGCGAAAAAAGGACAGGAACATGGCGGGCGGATGGTCGCGCGACGGCGCGGTGCAGGACCAGATCGACGATACGGTAAGCGACGCGGTGGCGAGCGCCCGTGCCCGCATGCCCGCGGGCGAGGGGCTGGAGTACTGCCAGGAATGCGGTGAGAAGATCCCCGAGAAGCGGCGCATCGCGCTGCCCGGGGTGCGAACATGCGTGCCCTGCCAGTCGCAGAACGACCGCAGCGTCCGCCACAGCGCGATCAATCGCCGGGGCAGCAAGGACAGCCAGCTGCGTTGATCGCCGCGTCCGGCCGTATGCGGTTCAGGCGAAAGACTGCGCCTTGACCGCGCCTTCATCGAACAGCGACAGGATCGAGCGGGCCTGCGCCTGCTTGGTAAACTCGCGCCGCGCCTTGCGCATCGCGCCTTGCGACATGCGTTCACGTTCGCCGTCGTCGGCAAGGCGCACGATCGCGTCCGCCAGCCCGTCGGCATCCTCGAAATCCACCAGCAGGCCGGTTTCGCCGTGGTCGATCTGGTCGGCTGCACCGCCGCCCGGCGTGCGGATCGGGACCAGTCCGGTCGCCATGCCCTCGACCACCACCAGCCCGTATCCCTCGACCCGGCTGGGCAGGATGAAGGCGTCGCTGGCCCAGTAATAGCTGAGCACGTCGGTCTTGAACCCGTCGAAACGGAACAGCGCCTCGTCCGCTTCGGTCTGGAACGCGAAATCGCGGATTTCCTGCTCTTCCTGTTTCCCGCCGCTGCCGACGAAGATCGAGCGGACCGGGCGGTCGAGCGTGCGGCTGGCCATGCGGGTGGCATGGATCACCAGGTCGATGCCCTTGTTCCAGCTGAGCCGGCCGACCTGCAGGCAGATGAACTCGTCCTCCGCGATATTCAGCTTTTCGCGGGCGGCGCGGCGCTGTTCGGGCGTGGGCGCGCGGAAGCGGACCTCGTCGATGGCGCCGACGACCTTGCGGACCCGGTTCGCCACCGGGCGGCATTCGCTCATCAGCTGCTCGCGGGTTTCCTCTGACAGGACGACGATGGAATCGACGGCGAAGGCGGTCACCACCGCGCGGGCGGGCAGCGACAAGGACGCGCGCGTCCGGCCCACGATGTCGGACTTTCCCGCATGGAACGAGGGGTGGTAGGTCGCCAGCACGGGCACGCGGGCGAACAGCGACAGCAGCCGGCCCCACAGGATCATGCCCAGCCCGTGCACGTTCACGCTGTCGACCGCGTTACGCCGCATGAAGCCGCGAATGGTGCGCCAGTGCGCCAGCGTGGGCTTGCTGCCGAGGCCGGGTACGCACAGCACCTCGTCGCACAGCGTGTCGAGCTGGCCGATGCGGTCGGCATCGGCGCCATTCTCGTTGATGCGGCTGGTGACGAAATAGACCTTGCAGCCCTGTTCCTTGAGCCCGGCGGCCAAGGTCATGCAATAGGAGAAGATCCCGTCGTTGCAGTCCGTCTTGCACATCAGGAACATGACATGGCGCGCGCGCTTCGCAGGCGCAGCATAGTTGGAGATCGTACCCGCGGCCGGGCGGGCATCTGCTAGACTGGTCACGAGTAACCCCCGAGTCATCCGGACGGGCGCGAGACTCGGGATGCGCGGGTCCGGTGCGGTTAGGAATCCGTCATTCGCGGCCCCACTTCAACTGCATTTCGCAAATGCAGCATGGATATTCCGGGGGATGCGGCGACTAGTGGCTGATATCAAAGCGTTCTTGTCAGGTGGGCATGGGCGATCGCGACGGCCAGGGCATCCGCAGCGTCGGCCCCGGCAATCGCTGTGCCAGGTAATAGCACCTTCAGCATCGCCTGTATCTGCGTCTTGTCGGCTCCGCCGGTCCCTACAACCGATTTCTTGACCACCTTGGCGGAATGTTCGTGGACCGCCAGCCCCGCTGCCCCGCAGGCGGCCAGCACCGCGCCGCGCGCATGGGCCAGTTTCAGCGTCGATTGCGGGTTCTTGTTGACGAACACCTCTTCGGCAGCGGCGACGTCGGGGCTATAGACGCGGATGACTTCGGCCACCGCGTGCTGCAGCGCGGCAAGGCGGAAGGACATCTCCTCCTTGCTGCCGGTGGGCACCTGTCCGTTGGCGATGTGGGAGAGGCGCGATCCCGTCTTGCGGATCACGCCCCAGCCCGTGCAGGTCAGCGAAGGGTCGAGGCCCAAAACGATCATTGGCGTACGATCATTGGGGCACGATCATGGGCAAGCGGGGAGCGATCAGGCTCCCAGCTTTTCCATCACCTCGTCCGAAACCTCGTAGTTGCCCCAGACGGTCTGGACGTCGTCGTCGTCATCCAGCGCATCGACCAGCTTGAACAGGGTGCCGGCGGTATCCTCGTCGACGTCGACGGTGATGTTGGGCTTCCACGCCAGCTTGACGTTCTCCGCCTCGCCCAGCGACTTTTCCAGGTTGCCCGCAACCTCGTGCAGCGCTTCCATCTGGGTCCAGATCACGTGGCCGTCGTCCGACGATTCGACATCGTCGGCGCCCGCCTCGATCGCGGCTTCCAGGACCTTTTCCTCGTCGCCCGCGCTGGCGGGATACTCGATCAGGCCCAGCCGCTCGAACCCGTGGGCGACCGCGCCGGCGGTACCGAGGTTGCCGCCGTTCTTGCTGAACGCGGTGCGCACGTTGGTCGCGGTGCGGTTGCGGTTGTCGGTCAGCGCCTCGACGATCAGGGCGACGCCGCCGGGGCCGTAACCCTCGTAGCGGATTTCCTCGTAATCGTCGCCTTCGTTGGCCGACGCCTTGTCGATCGCGCGCTGGATATTGTCCTTGGGCATCGACTGGGCCTTGGCGTTGTTCACCGCCAGGCGCAGGCGCGGGTTCATGTCCGGATCGGGCGTGCCCATCTTGGCGGCGACGGTGATCTCGCGGCTCAGTTTCGAGAACATGGCAGAGCGCTTCTTGTCCTGAGCGCCCTTGCGATGCATGATATTCTTGAATTTGGAATGGCCGGCCATTGCCGCTTCGTCCTCAGTCTTGTTCGGTGTGCCTTCTGGGCTTGGGGCGGCCCTTACAGCAGCGGGGCAGGGCAGGGCAAGCGCCCGGATCACGCGATTTGCCAAGCTGCGTGGACAGCCTTTGCCTGCTGACGGTTCGGTTGACACAGGCGACATGTCCTACACAGGCTGTCACCCGGCGCTGTCCCGCACGAATCCGCGGGTTTTGCAGGGTCGGTTGACACCAGGGGGTGCCGGGAAGATTGCACGGGTTCAAGGAGCGGTGCCGGCAATGGCAGGACGCCGCGGCGTAGGACAATAAAACGGCAAGCAAGGGGACGCACGGGCCATGACCATAGCCAGGATCGACCACGTCAATATCAGCACCACCGACCTTGCCGCGACGATCGGCTTCTATCGCGACATGCTGGGGCTGACCCCGACGCCGCCGCCGGGGATGGACCCGGCGCTCAACAGCTGGATGGTGGACGATGCGGGCAATGCGCTGATCCACGTCAACACGCGCGAGGCGGGGGAGGAGCCGGGGCCGATCAATCATGTCGCCTTTGCCTGCACCGGCTATGACGACTATCTTTCCCGCTTGCGCGGCGCGGGACATGAATTGCGCGAGATCGACATGCGCGACATCGCGGGCGTGCGGCAGATCTTCGTGCTGAGCCCCGAGGGCGCAAGGGTGGAACTGAATTTCCGGGAGCCGCCTGCGTCTTAAGGCGAGCATCGCGAAGCGAGCAGAGCCTCAAGGCGCCGGAGGCGGTGACCCGGCCGGCGGAAGCATGGGCCCTGGGGGGCCGCCGCGCACCGTTCGGCGTCACAGCCGCGGCTTTGCCGTGACTGCGCACCGATCTCGAGCATTGCCTTTGCCCGAAGCGGACAGGCCCCGATGTGGTGCCTTGCGAGCGCCCCGAACCCCCTTTGTCATTCCCGCGCAGGCGGTAATCCATCTGGCCGCAGCGCTACCCCGCCGTGGATTCCCGCCTTCGCGGGAATGACGATACGAGATGCGCCGGCGTCCGCTTTGAGGACATCACGAGCGAGACACGGAAAGCCTGTAATGGGTGGGGAGCGGACGTTGCGAACATCGCTCTGCGATGGCAGCTAACGACTCTATACCGGACGTGCCGAAATGACGGTAAGACTGTCGTCATGACCACCCTGAAAGCCTTCGAATCTTTTGCAGCATCGTTGATTGGCTTACCTGTTAGCCATGTTTGGCGTGGCTACGGCTCCGCTGTTTTCATCGAGTGCGGCAAGCTTTCGCCTGTCCGGAGGCGCGATGGTTCACCTGGCAATCCAGATGGCGAGGTGTCGCTGGGCGTTGAGTGGAGTTGGCGCATCGAAGACAAAACAGCAATCCGGTGTGGCAGTTGGAGCGAGGAAAGCCTATGGGAACCGGCATTCGACACGCTGCGCAATGCTCGTATCGCACGCTGCGAACTTTTCGGCGCTTTGCCGGAAGTCGCGATCACTCTCGACAGCGGCGTCCGTTTCCTCACCTTCTCTACCAGGGACGGGCAGCCGCAATGGCATCTGGTCGACCGTCGCAGCGATCAGGAGCAATGGCTTACTGTTCGAGAAGGAGCCCTACATATTGGCGACGGCAGCGAGCCTGCCACCTGACGTCCGCTTTCCACCCCATTTGAGACATCGAGCCGGTCTAACAGCGACATCCGCAATTAGGGCGAAAACAGTCAATGCCTCACGGCGCCTCGTGTACTGCCATCACGCGAAAGGCTTGAATGGGGGCCTCAGACAGTCAGCCCTTTCAGATCGAGGACGTCAGCGCGGCCGGGTGCGAACATCGTTCGGCCGGTGCCTAGAAGCCCAACCCACGCAGTGCGCCGCCGACAGTCAGTCCGCTGACGAACAGGATCGTGCCGATCAGGATGGCAAGAAGAGCGACCTCACCAGAACTGCGTTGGCGCAGGAAACGCTCGGCAGGGCCTGTCTGCGATGCTGGTTGGGGCGTATTGTCTTCGAACATCTTGTTACTCATGGCCTTTTTTACCACGGGCGTCGGTTCGGATCAAACGCGTCCCGGCGTCCCGCGATTGTCTCTAACGTGATCGAGACTTGGGTCAGGACCGCATCCACGGCCCCGCTCCTGATCTGAAACCGCCAAGGAAAGGCGCGCAAACCTTCGCCAGCGCGTCGTCTTGGAAGATGGCGCGGGGCACCATCTCCTGCCCAGGCGCGTTGCACGGACAGCATGGACAAACCGCTTTTCGAACTCGCCCCCTATCACATCCTGATGGCAGGCTGCGGACTGGTGATCATCGTCGCCTATTGGCTGCCGCGCTGGATATCGGGGAAAGAGCCTGCCGCATCGGGCCTGCTGATCATCGGCGGGCTGGCCGTGTTCGGCATCGTACCCGGCGTGCCGCAGGTGTTCAGCCCGGTGAACCGGCCCGGATTATGGGAGGTGACGTCCGAATTCGCGGTCATCATCGCGCTGTTCGGCACGGGCATCCGGATCGACCGCATCGCGGGGCGCGGGCTGTGGACGCCGACGGTGCGGCTGCTCGCCATCGCGATGCCGCTGTGCATGATCGCGGTCGCGGGCATCGCCACCATCACCGGGCTGGCGCTGGGCAGCGCGATCCTGCTGGCCGCGGTGCTGGCGCCGACCGATCCGGTGCTGGCCGCCGACGTGCAGGTCGGCGCGCCGCTGAAAGGCAAGGAGCATCCCGTGCGCTTTGCGCTGACGGCGGAGGCCGGGCTGAACGACGGGCTGGCCTTTCCCTTCGTCTATCTGGCGATCATCGTCGCCACGATGGGGCTGGACCTGTCCGCGTGGGGCGGGGAGTGGCTGGGCTTCTACCTGATCTACAAGATCGCGGTGGGCACGCTGGCCGGGGCGGCGGCGGGCTGGCTGCTGGGCCGGGCGCTGTTTTCCTTTCCGCGCGACAATCCGCTGGCCGAAACCGGGTCGGGCGTGATCGCGATGGCGGGCGTGCTGTTCACCTATGGCGTGACCGAGTTGTTCGAGGGCTATGGCTTCATCGCCGCCTTCGTCATGGGCATGGTGCTGCGCCGGCAGGAGCAGGAGCACGAGTTCCACGGCCGCCTGCACAGCTTTTCCGAAGCGCTGGAGCACGCGGTCACCGCGATCCTGCTGGTGCTGCTGGGCGGGGCGATCCCCGACCTGGTGCCCTATCTGGGCTGGCGCGAGGCAGTGATCGGCGTGGCGCTGATCTTCCTGATCCGCCCGGCGTTCGGCATGCTGGCGCTGATCGGCACCGGCCTGACCGCGAAGCAGCGCGGGGTGGTGTCGTTCTATGGCGTGCGCGGCATGGGCTCGATCTATTAC
>JAPYSD010000629.1 GCA_029936705.1 Croceicoccus sp.
AAATCCTCCTTAAATCACAACCTCAAATCTGTGCCATAGGTGCTGACGGGGGACAAGAAGTCCGGTCAAATCATCATGCTCCGCCTTGTACCTATGCATCGCAATCACATTAGCGATGATCTTCCCGATAACGAGCAAGGCCAGACCCGAGGTAAGGACACTCAGCGCATTGATGAAGATCACTTCAAACAGCTGTGCATCCATTATCGGAATGGGTGTCCGCTGGCCCAACAGCAAGGGAAACATCGGCACGCGAATGGCTAGGCCGATCATTGAGCAGCAGCTCAGGACGAGCAGGGCATTGTCGATCCCGGTTCGAAAGCGCTGGCGAACTTGAATCCGGATCGCGTCATAGAAGATCCACACCCCCGCAAGCTGGAATGGGATACACTGGTAGAACACATGCACATCAGCCGCGAGAAGGGCCAGGGAAAGGCCGATGAGGCCCGCGAAGATCCGTAGATTCCGGCCGCTGGCAAGCTCGAGATGAAGGCTTTGACGGATCGCGTTGGCGGCACATAAATAGGCTAGCGGAACGATTAAACTGATAGTCGCGGTGCCTAGCGTGCTTTGCGCGGCATAGCGCAAGACCAAAGTCTCAGCACCAACGCACGCCAAGGTTGCGGCCAACCACACGAGCGCCGAGCCGAACCTAAGTGCGACGTGGACGAGCGCGGAGATAATCGCGAGTCCGCAGATCAGACTGAAAACGAAAAGGTGGAGATCCACCAGAATCTTCATAATTGCGCCCCGATCGCGATGTAGGAGCGCCGTGTTAGCTCAAGAGAATAAAGGGTTCCTTGCCAGTGCCTGAGATAAAGCGGCAAAGGTGCTACATGAAGGCGTTGTGCTTTTTTGACCTGCGGTGGCCAAGCTTCGGCTTAACAAGTCTTTTAGAAACTTGGAATTTCTGCGCGTTGGCATCCTCTATGTACCATCCGTGTTTAATGGATCAGGAAATCTGCGCTACCAAAGCACTATCGGAACGCAACTGATCAACATTCGAACTGATCTAACTCAAATTCATCGCTTAACAGCAGTGATTTTGTATCAAATCGGCACCAATACAATATTAAGTGCTGTTCCCTATAAGCCGTGATAAAAGTCAGTTGTAGTTTCCTCCTAATATCTATGACGGGGCCGAATGATGCTCCCCGCTCAGTGTCGAAGGGTCTACGAAAGTGACTGATGCCCTCCCTCCGGAAATTTGGTTCCAGCGTCTGGCCTACATCGCAGAGCAGATAGAAACGAATGGAGAGGAATCCATGGAACGTTGCCTGCGTCACATGATCCATTTGGCCCAAATCGCACCAGGACCTTTAAGTGATCTCTCAAGAACAGGGATCGACGAAAGCGCTTTCGAGAGCCTTGTTGCTGCCGGGAAATATGATGCCGCATCGCTCGGGATTATAGGTGATCTAGCAACCTGCGCGATACGTTATGACGAGCAATCCAGGCTTTTCTCTGCGGCGATTGGGTTGCCCGCGCTGGCCATCGCCGTCGACTTCACGTCCCATACGGTTGCCCACGCAGTTCTTACAGGATGGATTCAATGCTTTTTAGCTGTGAATGCGACATATGGCGCCAAGCTTAATGCTATTGGCGATGCACTCCAGCATACAGACCGATCCGAACAGCCTCAGCCACCGACCGAGCATTGATCTTTTGGAAGGCGCTGGCACGATGGATTTCCACGGTTCGATGACTGATGCCCAAGTTTTTTGCGGCGCTTTTGGCACAATGGCCATCTATCACGAGTTTCAAGACTTCACATTCGCGCTTGCTTAAGTTCGACACCGCATTGATCGCCAGAGAACGAGCACGCATCTCTCGAATTTTTATAGCTTGTAGGCATGATGTCTTTTCGATGAGATAAGAAAGGTCTTCCGGAGAGATCGGCCATGTCATATAATC
>JAPYSD010000077.1 GCA_029936705.1 Croceicoccus sp.
CGCGTCTATCTCGTGCCCAAGGACGAATACCACATTCCGGTCGGCGGCTTCGTAATCGACGAGACCCGACACCAGCTGGCTGCCTAATCGCGATCAATGAAACGAACGATGGCCCGGCACCAGGAAAGCCGGGCCATCGCGCCCTTGCGGGTCCCACTGATTATACAAGTCTGCAGCTTCAGGCGCGTTCCCGAACAGCATTAATTTTGTGGATGGTTGATCGCGAACAATCATCCATCCTACACTTGGCGTCCCAAAGGAGCACTCCATGAACCTTTCCGACGCAATCATCGCCGTTCGCGATGAGCTGTCCCCGCTCATTCCCGAAAGCGATCTCGTCATCCCCGGCGGTGCTAGACCGGCCGCTGCTGCCTACGTTCATATCCAGCTTCCACTCCTCGACGCAGGCCTACAGGGTTATGGCTTCGAGGATTCGGCTCGCACCGACGCTCAGAATAGCTTTGCTGCTCTAAACGCAGTCGATCGCCGGGAATGGATCCATGCCTCGCACCTAGCTGTCATGAAGGAAACGGAGTGGCACGCCCCGCAGCTGTCCCGTCTGACAAGCGAATGGCTCAGCCACGCCGGACAAAAAGGCGGAGCTCTCGACATGATAATCGAGCATCTACCGCCGCCCGTACCTGTTCGGACGCAAAGCTACGACAGTCAAAATTATGGCATCGTCCTACGCCGCGATGACAAGCATTTCCTCGTTCCCATGACGAGTCCTGAAGAAGGCGAAATGTCCGCTGCCCGTCCAATCGCAGGTCTGGGAGCGGGGCTGAGCGGCGAGACCAATACTCTTGCCGAGACCCTTGTTGGCGATGACAAGCATCTTCGCCGCGGCATTGCCGGCAACTGGCAGTTTCGCCCTATGGCACCGACGAAATTCGGCCCCGTCATGATCATTGGGAATGATTTCCAGATTGCCGCCTCCGATCTTGAAAGCGGCCTTGCCAACAACGCCGTGGACCGGTTCATCCTCGTCCACGAAACACCGCGCGAACCTCCGGCTCCATCCCTTCGTATCGACCAGAACATCAAACCGATCGACCAGATGACGATGCAGATGCTCGCAGTCCAAGGGATCAGCCGCATCTAGATCCTCCTGGCATAAGGAATCTCCAAATGTCGATAAGGTTGAAGCGGCTGGGCACATACGCCTTCGCCGCAATGATTTCCGCTGCTCTCGCCGGATATGCCGCATACTGGCAGGGCTTCTACACCGGCGCCGACACGGCCCTGTGTACCGTATCTGTCTTCGCCGGCGACGATCCCGCCGAAACGCGTTCATGCGTAACCGCCCGGCAGCCGGTCTATGTTATCAGATCGGCTGATTGATCGTTCGATGACACCCTATCAAACCATCATTTACGGAACGCTGCGAAAATAGCGATTCCCATCCTACAATAGCGGGATGGCTAAAGAAGATCATCCCTGCTGCAAACGCAGCCTGCGCCCAGTCATCGGCATCGATGAGGTCGGACGCGGTTCCCTTATCACCTCTGTCACCACTGCCGCAGTCGTCTTCGTTTCCGAAGCGCCTGAAGGACTTCGCGATTCCAAGAAGCTCAGCGAAAAGAAGCGGATCGCATTTGATCTGGCCATTCGCGAATGCGCCGAAGTCTCAATCGGCGAAGCCACCGTGCAGGAGATCGATCGCATCGGGATCCTTGCCGCAACGCTTCTCGCAATGCGGCGGGCATGGGAAGGCATCCCATCAACGCTGCGCCGCGAAAGCCTCGTCATCGTCGACGGCGACAAGGCGCCGTCAATACCCGGGCCCTTGGAGCTATTGCCAAAGGGCGATGATCTTTGCCCGACAGTTTCTGCAGCAAGCATCATCGCAAAGGTCTGCCGCGATAACGCAGTGAACAAGCTTCATGAGCTTGAGCCTCATTACGGATGGGAAAAGAACAAGGGATACGGAACCCGCGATCATATCGCGGCGATCGAAGCCCACGGGCCCAGCGCCCACCACAGGCGAAGCTTCGCGCCGATCCGAACGATGATCAAGGCGCGACCGAATATCTAGAAAGGCGACTTCATTGACCAGCACACCAGCCGCAACAGATCCTGTCACCTGGCTGCGCGAGCGCGCTGATCCCTTCGAGGTCGTTGGCGACGTCAAGCAGACGGACGAACCTGGCGTATTTCACGTGCCGGTCAAGTGGGCAAACCCGAACCACTCCGATGCGACCGTCGTGGTGGACCTTGAAGACGAAGATTGGTTCGAGCTCTGAAAAACGACCAGCAGCAGGGGGAATTCATGGGACAAACGATTACACACGCGGCCCTCATTACGAGCGCCAAGGACGGCTGTGATCGATCCAAGGCAAAATTGATCAAGCATTACGAAAAGCTGATCGTGAAGCTGGCGAAAACGCACGGATCAAACCTCGAACGCGATGATGCCCATCAGCTCGGCGCCATGGGTCTGCTCGAGGCCCTCGAACCCTTTGATCTCGAAGCTGGATACCAGTTCGCGACCTTTGCCCGCCACCGTATTGCCGAGCGCATACGAACCGCACAGCGCGATGCAACGCCAGTGAAGATCACCGGTCGGCACAATCCAGCCCTGCAGGGCGCGCGCATTCTGAAAGCTCGCCAGCAGCTCGAACAGATGGGCGAACAGCCAACTCCGGCAGCGATCGCCAAACTCTCCGGCATCGATCTTGCCAACCTGGACGCCGAGGTCCGGCGTTCGCTCACGGCCTCGAAAACAGCGTACAAGCCTATCGAGGATGCTTGGCAGCTGGCCGACGAAAGACCCGCGCCCGATGTGGAAATCGATCGCCAGAAGGGCGTCGCCTTGATCCACAAGGCCGCCGCGGCGCTAAATGACCGCGAAAAGCGCATTCTTTTCGCCCGCGTTGCTGCCAATGACGAGCCGGCGACGCTGGCTGACCTCTCGGCCGAGCTCGGCGTATCTCGAGAGCGTGTGAGACAAATCGAGATGAACTTGCTCAAGAAGATGTCGACGCAGCTGCGGGGCATGGGGTTTCAGAACGTCAATCTCGTGCCTCCGAAAAAATACACGCGCAAAGCCGCTTAAAGCTTTCCAGCCACGAAAACACAAACAGTCCAGCCCGCAGGCAAAGCCTGCCGGGCCACGAGGTGCTTATGTCCACTAAACCCCTACGCTCCGTCGAGATCTTTGCCGGTGCCGCTGGCCTCGGCCTGGGGCTCGCCAAATCCGGCTTTCATCACGAGGTCGTAGTTGAACGCGACCATTCGGCCTGCAACACCATTCGCGCCAACCAGCGCGATGGCCATCCGCTCGTAGAGGGGTGGGACATACGAGAAGCCTCGATCGAGAATTGCGATCTATCCGATATCGCCGCCGAACCCGACCTAGTGGCTGGAGGGCCTCCTTGTCAGTCATTTTCGATCGGCGGAAAACACAAGGGGCATCGAGACGAACGAAACCTGTGGCCCTGGGCGATCCAGACGGTCGCGCAGCTCAAGCCGAAGGCTTTCGTCTTTGAGAACGTGCCAAACCTCGCGTCAGGACACGCGGACTTCTTTGACTATCTTGTCAAAGCGCTGGCACTACCGACTATTGCTACCCCGCTCGACTGGGAGAGCGACGCCGAGCGTCTCTCCAAGATCATTGCCACCGGCCAATCGTTCGATCCGAGCTACCGGGTCAGTGTCGCCACTCTCATGGCTGCAGACTTCGGAACAGGCCAGAAGCGCAAGCGGCTCTTCATCACAGGAGTTCGCACCGACGTCGCCGCAGATTTCAAGGTCCCGGAACCTACCCATAGCGCCGAGCAGCTTCTCGAGGACAAGTGGCTCACTGGAGCCTACTGGGATCGCCACGCACTGGACCGTCCGCAGATGGACGAGGCGGGTCTGCGCTGGCTCAGGAAGCACAACCGGAATCCGCGAGATCTCTTCGCCGCTCCGCTCAAAGCCCACAAGACTGTTCGCGACGTCTTCGCAGGCATTCCCGGCGGCGCGGCGAATAACGAACGGGCCCCGCGTGAGGCAAAAGTCTACAAGGGACATACCGGCTCACCAATCGACGAGCCATCAAAGACGCTGCGCGCTGGAGATCACGGCGTATCCGGAGGCGAAAATCTTTGTGATTGGGGCACTTACAGGTCGCCGCGCTACGAGCACTTCAGTGTACGTGAAGCGGCTGCCATCTCCGATTTTCCTCACGATTATCGCTTTGACGGAACATGGTCGGATGGCCTGAAGCAGATCGGGAATGCAGTCCCATGCGCATTGAGCGAGGCCGTTGGCGGATCCCTCGCGAAGACCCTTCAAGCGGCCTGACCGGCTTTTTGGGCGCACGTGCTCTGGCATCCTAAAATGCCGAGCATGAGAAGGTACCATTCGAGCCGAGCCAATGTCTGAAATTTCCAAACCGCCTCGGTCCATCGCTCGGCGGCTGGCTCGTGGTGCCGTGTGGGCCGCTCTTGCTTCGAGCAGTATTGGGGTTGGCCTGGCAATTGGCGTTGCATATTCTGTTCAAAGCGCCGCTGCGAAACTTCCCTCGTTCGACACCATCAGGAATTCACCGCCAGGCACGACAATCCGCTATCTCGCGAGTGACGGAACCGTGCTTCATCGCACCGGCCCGGCCTACGGCGAGTGGCTGACCTACCGCAAAATACCTGCCACGATGCGCCAGGCGATTATCGCTGTGGAGGACCATCGGTACCGCACCCATTTCGGTATTGATCCCATCGCTTTGGCTCGCGCTGCGCACTTTGCCTTCGCCAACCGGGAAACCGGACGACGGATGCAAGGTGCCTCCACTATTACCCAACAGGTCGCGCGCACGCTTTTCCTATCCAGGGACTACGATCTGCAGCGCAAGGTTGACGAGATCGTCGTCGCAATGGCGATGGAACGCAAATTCACGAAGGACCAGATCCTCGAGCTCTACCTCAACCGTATCTATTTCGGCGGTGGAGCCTATGGCATCGATGCCGCTTCGCGCCGGTTTTACGGCCATGATGCCACGAGGCTCACTATTTCAGAGGCGGCCCTTCTCGCGGGCCTGCCGAAGGCCCCGTCATCCTATGCCCCCACAGCGGACCCAGAGGCTGCGCTGGGCAGGGCAGGGGTAGTTCTATCCCGCCTTCGGACGACCGGGCAGGCACCGTCTGCTCCGCAGACCGCTCAAGATATCGAGTTCGCACCGAAAGCTGATCCGCAGCTTCGAACCTCAAGCCGCCACTTCATCGACTGGATCGAACCGCAGGTCGAGGAACTCGCTCCAAACCTCGCAGGAAACGTCGACGTATTCACAACCCTGTCGCCGCGGCTTCAGCAGGCATCACTCGACGCGATCTCCGAGCATACCGGCGCTAACCAGCAGGCAGCCTTGGTAGCACTCGAAGAAAATGGAGCGATCAGGGCCATGATCGGAGGCCTCGATTACGCAACCTCGACCTACAACAGGGTCACCGAGGCCCGCCGGCAACCTGGATCGTCCTTCAAGCTCTTCGTCTACCTGTCCGCTCTCGAGGCGGGCTATAGGCCCTCCAGTGCCGTCTATGATGGGCCAATCACGATCCGCGGCTGGTCGCCGCAGAACAGCTCCGGCCGCTACTCGGGCATAATCCCGCTGCGCTCAGCATTCGCGTGGTCGCTCAACACCGTAGCCGCGCGGCTCGGACAGGATGTGGGCACCAAAAAGATCGCCGATATGGCGCACCGTCTCGGCATATCGTCTCCGGTACCCAGCACACCGAGCATGGTTCTTGGGACCGCCGATGTCCGCCTCCTCGACATGACCCGCGCGTATGCGACCGTCGCCTCTCTGGGCCGGTCGGTCGTGCCGTACGGCATTTCCCGCATCGCGATGAACCAACAGACAATTTACCAGCGCGAAGACCTGCCGCCGCAGCAAATCGTCTCAGCCCAGAACGCCGCAGACATGGTGCGCCTGATGTCCGGTACCGTCGATTACGGCACCGGCCGCGCTGCGAACTTCGGGCGCGCCGCCGCAGGCAAGACGGGCACGACGAACTCCGGAAAGGATGGCTGGTTCATAGGCTTTTCCGGCGGAATCGTTGCAGGTGTCTGGATGGGACGTGATGACGCCAAGCCCATTCCTGGAATGCAGGGAGGGCGAGGGCCGGCTCGCACTTTTGCAAGTTTCATGAAGCAGGCGACACAAGAGCGCCCCAACGTTGTCACGCTCTCGCCGCTTCCGCAGTCCGCAACTCTGTCCGCCACGCCTGCAGCCACGAGCCAGACGCGCCAGCAGCCGGTCAAATCCGCGGATCAGCAAAACGCATCAGCTCCGTCCACTCCAACACCGAATGCATCTTTGACCCCGCCTCCAGAAACAAGCGAGCGAGCCCCGGGTCGTAGCCGCGCCATTCGGCCTGGCGCCTGAGCTCGCCGCCCAGATTTGGGCGGCGTTCCTCTCGCATCCTACAATTCATCCATAGCTGCCAGCATGGCGGCTTTACCTAAAGAAGGAACTCAATATGGCTGAAGCCGAAAATACCGATGATCGCCTGCGCCTCCTCATCGAGCGCGTCGAACGCCTCGAAGAAGAGAAGAGAGGCATCAGCGACGACATCAAGGACGTATATTCTGAGGCTAAATCAGTGGGCTACCCGCTGACAGATGTGCAAGAATCCTACGGGCCCGCTGCTTTCGCAGCGGGTCCAAAGAGGAATGGTGCTCAAGGTGGTGATTGATCGGGCGCGGCCCTCCACTATGGGGAGGGCTTCGGTCCACGCCCGATCACCGCTAGGTAGCGCCATACAATATAAAGATACCGATAGAAGTGTTCTTGATATCATGATTCCAGAAGGGTTGTTTCGGTTATGACGTAGCCATCATGCGCCAGATAGTCCGGCTCCGCAAAATGAACGCTGACGATCGCCGCGAGATGGAACTCATACTCGAGACCTACAAAGCTGCCCTCGGCATCGGCTGAACGAGCAGGCGGAGCCTTCATATGGCTCCGCCGCCATCATCCTGAAAGGAAGTCAAATTGAACTTCGCGGCAAACCAGAGTTTCAGCTCATCAGCCTGGCCGGCGAACATCGATTTAGACCGGGTTTCCGACGTTCTGGCGGAAATCTCCCGCTACTCAATCGAGCAATCGAAATTCTACGACATCCACGTCGTCGCGACGGCAGGCGATGGCTCGGAAAAACTGCCAGCAGCCCTCCAGGTGCATGACAGGACATCTCTCTCCGTGGCCCAGTCCGACGTCGGCGCCAAATATGGCATTCGGAACTATATCCGCATCGCCGCCGATGAAGGAAGCGCCATCCAGCGCGAACTCATGAATAACTCGATCAAGGCTGTCGGGACGAAGAACTCGGCGATCTCACACGCGCAGGCGATCGTGAAGATGATGAACCGCTCCTACCTTCTCGAGCGATCCATCCGCGGCAACGGGCGAGGCACGCGCCGCGAGTTTTCCCTAGCGTGCACCTCGGCTCATCCCGCTCATTGCAAAGTCCGCAAGGCTAGCAAGACTTACGAAGGGCTAGACGATCACGGCGAGAATATTCTTTTCGCCACGCGCTCGCAGGTGGCAGTTGGGCATGGGCTGCACGAGATCCTCAATGAGATCAGCGACATCGCATTCAGCCAGCATGCTCTCGAGCGGATATGGGAACGCAGCGATAAAAGGCATAGCAATTTTCACATGGCACTCGTCGATGCCTATGCCTCGCTGCAGGAATCCGTAGCCACTGTTGTGGTGGCAGCATGGCAGAACCGGCAGCCCTTGCCGGCCTATGTGGCTGCGCCTTTCCTCGGGGGCATGATTATCGCATCGATGCGTTTGTTCTATGTCCCTTCATCGACGAACCGTTACGGGTTTCGCACTACAGGCAGGCGCAATTCAGCGCTCACCTTGACCGAGGATGTCCAGTTTCCATACGAGAGCTATGCTTTGGAATCGCTAGGCGAACTGGACATGGTCACCGAACGTCCCATCTTCGTTGGCGCAACCTACATGGGCGAAAACGATATCGGTAATTTGGGACGCCTCAAAGCCACGCATGACTTCGCCGCGCTCCTTTCCAAAGAAGACGCAGCAATGCGTGTCCGTCAGTTTCGAGAGCTGTTCATGCAAGGCGTCATCACGTCCGATGATGAAAGCCTGGTCATGGATGCTGATCGCATTCTAGATCTCCAACGCGTAATGCTTCACAGGGATGATCCCGCTGATGATCGAATTTACGTGATGACCGGCACCCGGCACAGCTTCTAGCGTACCAATCAAGCCGCTTACAGATCGAGACTGATCCCATGCGCAATCAAAGGCGCATGGGATCTTTGCTACCCAAGCGGTTGAGGAAGGCCTAATCGAGTAGCCCTGCAGCGGACCATCCCTACCTAGATCGCCATGCACTTCTTGGTATCGGATTCCTCTTATGACGGTAGTTAGGAACCGGTCAGTTCGCCGCAACTCTCAAGATTCCTTTCCCAACCCCGTCTCCAAGCCCCAACAGCATCATGGAAGGTTGGACTAGCCTACTATAGACGCCCGATCTTTAGGACGGGATGGCCGCCTTTACTGATATTCTTCAACGCGAGAAATGGCATCCTGGGCCTACGAGCAGACCTTCGTCGCATAATAAATATACCCGTCCACTGTGGTATATGATGACGAGTTGCCAGAATGACAGCTATAATCGATGACCTGGCGATCATTATAATAATCGTCACCCTGAATAGGTCTCTGCTCCTTAATCATGAAGCACGTTCCGCCGCGCGCCGCACAATCGGCTATATACTCTTTCTCTGTCTCTTGATACTTTCCCTCTGTATAAGGGTAGGCCTTTATCGTAGCGCCCGTGCACCTCGTTTGTATCTGCAAGTTATTAAGGCCGTTGTCGGTGCAGGTAGGACATCCTGTCATGTTTGCCTCAGTCACAGACTCCGTCAGGGGCTTTCCGCCATAGGTCTCGCAGAACTTCGCCGCCGCGGGTGAGCCCTTCACCAGACACGTACCTGTCCTCGTCCGGGTGGCCGAGCTCGAACACGTCGAATCCCACTTCCACGGGCCCCATTGTACCGAAGTGCTCGCGGGGCAATCGGAATAGTCAGACACCGTTCGCGTCGACGATGGCGCCGTTCCCGAGCAATAGCTCCCCGAGACATTCGTGCCATCTTCTCGCTGACACCTTACTGTTCTGGTCTGCGCTTCCGCATCCGTGCAGTTCGCACCCGGGTCCACCCATGAGGAGGTGGTGTAGCTGTAAGAACAGCCGGAATAGACCCCTGCGCTTTCCGACGTCGCCGGCTTCGTCCCCGAACAGTTCGAGCCCGCCACGTTCGTTCCGTCGGAGCGCGTGCACCAGACACTGCGACCACGCGAGGCGCTCGAGCTGCACGTCGAACTCCAAGAGCCCCAGGCCCCAGCGTTCCAAGAATAGCTACAGCCGGAATAATCCGCGTAGGTCCGGCTATCGGCGGGCCGAGCACCCGAGCAATTGCTATCGGCGGCTGTCGTGCCGTCCGACCTCATGCACCGTACATAGCGCGTTTGAGGCTCATTGGCCGTGCACGACGCACCGCCGGCGTTCCAGTTGCCGACGTCCCACGAATATCCGCAGCCCGAATAATCAGCCACCGAGCGGCTCGCAGCCGGCTTCGCGCCCGAACAACTACCGTCACCGACAGTCGTCCCGTCCGAACGAAGGCAGGAAACCGATCGGGTCTGCGTTTCGCTCGCCGTACAGGATGCACCCGGATCCGACCAACCACCGGTCTGCCAGGTAAACCCGCACGCAGAATAATCAGCGACAGTCCGAGTAGACGAAGGCTTTCCGCCGCCGCACGAAGCGTCCGCAACAACCGTGCCTGACTGATCGGTCCGGCACGTCACCGTGCGCGTCTGCGTCTCGCTCGAAGTGCAAGATGACCCTGGATCGTTCCAGCCCGACGACGACCACGAATAAGTGCATCCCGCGCTGAAGCTCTGCGTCGCGGAAAGCGAGGGCATGGCAACCCCCGAACAATAGCTATCGTCAACAGCCCCGCCCGAAGCACGAACGCAGGTGGCCGCCCGCTCTACCGTATAGCTCCCGCAAAGCGAGGATTGATCGAGAGCGTTTCCGCTGCTGTCGACCGGGAGATAAGGCGACGTCTCCCACTGATATGAGCCGTCGTTCTGCAGGGGGATCGGCCGGCGAAACACGACGTCCTGCGCCAAGGCCTGCCCCGACATCACGAAAACACCGGCACATCCAGCTGCGAGGAGCACCGCCTTCATCTTGCCTGTCATATTACTCTGCGCCCACTTCATGATTGCCGCGAGCAGCCGCCGATGAGCAGCGCCGCCTATCTCTTCGAGAAACATTATAGGATAGCGC